>JAKLLM010000025.1 GCA_023150125.1 Zoogloea sp. | reverse complement strand
GTGGAGGCCAGCGCGGCGGCGAGCCCGTCGGCCAGCGCGCCGGGCACGTCGAGGCGGGCCTCGGCGCCCAGGCGTACGCCTTCCAGCTGCCAGCGGGCCTGGGGGCGGCTCAGGTCCCACGCCGCCAGCGGGCTGCGCGTGACCCCGGCGAGCGCGGCCGGCACCTCGAAGAGGCCCATGCCGCCCTCGTCGAGGCGCGCCACCACGAAGGCGGTGTCGGCGGTGTCGCCGTCCAGCACCTGCGGGGCGGTGCCGTCGAGCACCCAGCCGTCGCCGTCGCGCCGGGCGCGGATTTCCAGCCCGGCGGCGGTGACGAAGGGCGACAGGCCCGGGCCGGCGATCAGCGTGGCGATGCAGCGGCCTTCGGCCAGCGCCGGCAGCAGGCGCCGGGCCGCCGCCTCGCTGGCGCAGCGCACCAGCAGCGGGTGGGTCAGCGCCACGCCGGAGAACAGCGGCGAGCGGGTGAGCTGGCGGCCGCTCTCCTCCAGCAGCACGGCGGCCTCGGCGAGGCCCAGCCCGAGGCCGCCGAAGGCTTCCGGCACGATGACGGCGGTCCAGCCCAGCTCGGCGATGCCCTGCCAGAGTGCCGGGTCGCCGTCGCGGCCGTCGCGGGCGTTGGCATGCTCGGCCAGATAGGCCGCCGCGGTCTCCTGGAGCGCGCGCTGCTCGTCGGTCATGACGGCACTCACGGGGTGACCTGCGCTTCCATGGCCGCCAGGAAGTGCTCGCCATAGGGCGGCAGCATGCCCCATTCGCGGCGCGGGTCGTAGGCGGGCGCCTTGAACACGGTGCGCACGTGGCTGAACTCGATGAAGCCCTCGCGGCCGTGGTAATGGCCCATGCCGGAAGCCCCGACGCCGCCGAAGGGCGCATCGTGCATCGCCGCGTGGAACATCGCCTCGTTGATGGTGACGCCGCCGGAGAGGGTGTGGTCCAGCACGCGCTGCTGCTCGGCGGCATCCTCGCCGAAGTAGTACAGGGCCAGCGGGCGCGGGCGGCTGTTGATGGCCGCGATGGCTTCGCCGATGTCGTCGTAGGCCTGCACCACCACCGCCGGGCCGAAGATCTCCTCTTCCAGGATGCGCGCCCCGGCCGGCGGGCTAATGACGATGCGCAGCGGGCAGCGCCGGCCGGCCACCGCCTCGGCGGGGCTGGACACCACGCGGGCGCCGCGGGCGACGGCGTCGGCCAGGTAGCCCTCGATGCGGGCCAGGTGGCGCTCATTGACCACCGCGGTCAGGTCGCCGTTGCCGGCCACCGTGGGGAAGAGGCCGGCGAAGGCGTCCTTGAGGGCTACAACAAAGGCCTCGAGCTGCTCGCGGGCCACGAAGATGGTGTCCGGGTTGACGCACAGCTGGCCGGCGTTGGCGCCCTTGGCGGCGGCGATGCGGAAGGCGGCGGTGGCCAGGTCGGCGCTGCGCCCGATGATGGTCGGCGACTTGCCGCCCAGCTCCAGCGTCACCGGCACCAGGTTGGCGGAGGCATTCTTCATGATGGCCTTGCCGACCTCGGTGCTGCCGGTGAACACCAGGTGGTCGAAGGGCTGGGCGCTGACCGCCGCCCCCATCTCGGGCCCGCCGGTGACCGCCGCCACCTCGAGCGGGTCGAACATCTCGGCGACCGCCTCGGCCACCACCCGGGCCGTGCGCGGCACGATCTCGGAGGGCTTGAGGATGGCCCGGTTACCGGCCGCCAGCGCGTAGGCCAGGGGCGCGAAGAGGGTGAACAGCGGCGCGTTCCAGGTGCCGATGATGCCCACCGAGCCCTTGGGCTGGTACTGCACCCAGGCCTCGGCGCCGAGCTGGTCGTAGGGCATGAAGGGCTGGCGCCTGTCGGCCGCCATCCACGGCTCGAAGTGGTCCCGCGCGTGCTTGAGCGAGGCCAGCGAGCCGAGCACGTCGTTCATCAGCGAGAAGCCGGGGTGGCGGCCGCCGAAATCCTCGTCCATCGCCGCGACGAGGGGCTTGTGATATTTGACGAGCAGGTCGATGGCCGTCTGGATGCGACGGCGGCGGGTGGCCGCATCAACGGCACCCGCCGCGATGAAGGCCTGCTTCTGGGCGGCCAGCAAGGTGGCCAGGGCTTCGGGGGTGTGGTCGTGTGTGCTCATTGTCTCCGGATCACCGCGATTGGGTAGGGGTATTGGAATGATGGGGCCTGCGCCGCCCGGCGGCGGATTCGGCGTTGCGCGCTCCCCTCGCGGGCGTGGCGCGAACGGCCGGTGCCGCCGGTGCCTATTGGTCCGCAACTTAACAAGCGGCGCAAGCCGCTCCATCGTCCGATTGGATGAGGCCCGCCCGCTCCGGTAGTCCGTTGGGACGATGCCCGCCCCGCAGGCGCTGCCGATACTTTGCTCATGACCCACCGCCCCAGCGAGGCATGACATGACCCAAGCCAGCTTTGATCCTCAGGCCTTCCGGGCTGCCCTCGGCACCTTCACCACCGGGGTCACGATCATCACCACCCGCGCCGCCGACGATTCGCCGGTCGGGATCACCGCCAACAGCTTCAACTCGGTCTCCCTGAACCCGCCCCTGGTGCTGTGGAGCCTGGCCAAGACCGCCAAGAGCCTGCCGGCCTTCGAGGAGGGCTCGCACTGGAACGTGCACGTGCTCGCCGCCAGCCAGGAAGCCCTGTCGGGCCGCTTCGCCTCCCAGGGCGCCGACAAGTTCTCGGGGCTGGCGCTGGACATGGGCGTCAGCCACGCGCCGCTCATCCCCGGCTGCACTGCCCGCTTCCAGTGCCGCACGGCCTTCCGCTACGACGGCGGAGACCACGTGATCTTCGTCGGCGAAGTGCTGGCCTACGACCGCAGCGACCAGCCGCCCCTGGTCTACCAGGCCGGCCAGTACGCCATCGCCGCCCGCAAGCCGCGGCAAGAGGTGCGCCTGGGGGCCACGCCGCCGCCGGAGTGCAGCTACACCGAAGACCTGCTGGGCTACCTGCTGGGCCGCTCCCACTACCAGCTGCTGTTCGCCCTGCGCCGGCTGCTGGCGAGCCACGCGCTGGACGAGCCGGCCTTCTTCATCCTGTCCACGCTGAGCGTGCGCGACCGGCTGACCCTCGACGAGCTCAACGCCATCATCGGCTACACCGGCTTCACGGTGACCGCCGCCCAGCTGGCCGCCCTGGAAGCCCAGCGCTACATCGCCCGGGAGCAGGACGGCGAGGCGCTGCGCTTCGTGCTGACCGCCGACGGCCGCGAGGCGTCGCTGCGCCAGATCGCCCACGCCAAGGCGGTCGAGGAAGACCTGGTGGATACGCTGGGCGTCGGCGACGTGATGGCCCTCAAGCTGCTGCTGAAGCGCCTGATCGCCAGCACCGACCCCGGCCTGCCCGACCTGTGGGCGCCGGTCGCCGAGCCGGCGGCCCTGGCCTGAGCCCGTTTTCAACATTAATACCCAGGATCTCCCGATGCCGCTGATCGACCGCTTCACCCTCCACGGCCAGGTCGCACTGGTCACCGGCGCCGGCCGTGGCATCGGCCGGGCCATCGCCCTGGCCTACGCCGAGGCCGGCGCCGACGTGGTGTGCGCCGCCCGCACCCTCGCCGACGTGGAATCCGTCGCCGGCGAGATCCGCGCCCTCGGGCGCCGCGCGCTGGCGGTGGCCTGCGACGTGAACGACCCCGCCCAGCTCGCCGCCGCAGTCACGGCCACCCTGTCCGAATTCGGCCGCCTCACCCACCTGGTCAACAACGCCGGCGGCGCCGGCCCCAACGATCCGCTCAAGCTGTCGCCCCAGCGCTTCGACGAGATCCTGCGCTTCAACGTGGGCAGCGCCTACGCGCTGACCCAGCTGTGCGTGCCCGCGATGCGCGAGGCCGGCGGCGGCAACATCATCAACATCACCTCGGGCGCCGCCCGCTACGCCCAACGCCACTTCAGCGCCTACGGCGCCGCCAAGGCCGCCCTCACCCAGCTGACCCGCCTGCTGGCCCAGGACTTCGCGCCCCAGGTGCGGGTCAATGGCATCGCGCCGGGCCCCATCCTCACCGCGGCCCTCGACCGGGCCCTGCCCGCCGACATGCGCGAGGGCATGATCCGCAACACCCCCCTGCAGCGCCTCGGCGAAACCGAGGACATCGCCGCCGCCGCCCTCTACCTGGCCACCCCCGCCTCCGGCTGGGTCACCGGCAAGATCCTCGAGGTGGACGGCGGCGCCGAATCCAGCGTTTGGCCGGGCTGAACGGGGCCGGGCCGCCAGGGCGTGCCAGAAGAATAAATGGGCCAGATCGAAGGATCTGGCCCATTTGTTTTTTGTGCCCATGCCGGCCCCACGCCCCGGCGGCATCTCCCCGAGGCAGGGTTCCGGGGGCGGCTTTCGGTGCCCCCGTCTTCACGGGGCCGAGCCAAGCGACATCCGTTGACGCACATTCGTGCTCAAATACCGCCCACGCTTCAGTTGACCGACTTCTCCCCCCCAGGAGCCCGCCTTGAACTCACCCACCCTGCCTCCCGGCCTGATGCTCGTCCACGGCAACCATCCGGAATCCCTGCGCGACCTGCTGGTCGCCTGGGTGCGGCGCTATCCGCTGGCCCCGCTCGAAACCGAGACCCTGCTGGTGCACAGCAACGGCGTGGCCCAGTGGCTGCGCCTGGCCCTGGCCGAGGACATGGACGACGGGGAGGGCGGCGGCTGCGGGATCGCCGCCGGACTCGACATGTCGCTGCCCTCGCGCTTCCTGTGGCAGGCCTACCGGGCCGTGCTGGGGCGGGACGGGGTGCCCGAGGTGTCGCCCTTCGACAAGCCGCTGCTGCTGTGGCGCCTGATGCGCCTGCTGCCCGGCGTGATGGCGGAGCCGGCCTACGCGCCGCTGCACCGCTTCCTGGCGCGGGACGCCGACCTGCGCAAGCGCTTCCAGCTCGCCGAGCGGCTGGCCGACCTGTTCGACCAGTACCAGGTGTATCGCGCCGACTGGCTGGCCGCCTGGGCGGTAGGCGACGACGTGCTGATCAAGGCCGATGGCGAACGCCGCCCGCTGTCCGACGAGCAGCGCTGGCAGGCCTGCCTGTGGCGGGCGCTGCTCTCCGACGTGGCCGCCGCGGGCGGCAGCGCGCTGGCCGGCCAGGGCCGTGCGGCGGTGCACGAGGCCTTCCTGCGGCGGGTCGAGGCGTGGCCCGAAGGCAGCCAGCGGCCCGCCGGCCTGCCGCGCCGGGTGATCGTCTTCGGCATCTCGTCGATGCCGCGCCAGTCGCTGGAGGTGCTGGCCGCGCTGGCGCGGTGGGTGCAGGTGCTGATGTGCGTGCACAACCCCTGCGAGCACTACTGGGCCGACATCGTCGCCGACAAGGAGCTGCTGCGCGCCACCCACTCGCGCCAGCAGCGCCGGGGCGGGGTGGCCGCCGAGATCGCCGACGAGAACCTGCACCTCTTCGCCCACCCGCTGCTGGCCGCCTGGGGCAAGCAGGGGCGCGACTTCATCGGCCTGCTCGACGAGCACGACAGCGACAGCGCGCGGGCCGGCTACCTGCAGCACTTCGTGGACATCCGCCAGCGCATCGACCTGTTCTCGTCCCACGGCCGCGGCAGCCTGCTCAACCAGCTGCAGGACGACATCCGCGACCTGCGCCCGCTCAGCCAGACCCAGGCCGAATGGCCGCCGGTGGCGCCGGGCGACGACTCGATCCGCCTGCACATCGCCCACAGCGCCCAGCGCGAGGTCGAGGTGCTGCACGACCAGCTGCTCGCCGCCTTCAACGCCGACCCGACGCTGCGCCCGCGCGACGTGATCGTGATGGTGCCCGACATCGACGCCTACGCGCCGCACATCCAGGCGGTGTTCGGGCTGGTGGACAGCCGCGACCCGCGCTTCATCCCGTTCAGCATCGCCGACCAGGGCGTGCGCCACCACGACCCGCTGGTGGGCGCCCTCGGCAAGCTGATCGACCTGCCCAACGGGCGCGTCGCGGTGAGCGACGTGCTCGACCTGCTCGAGGTGCCGGCCCTGCGCAGCCGCTTCGGCATCGCCGAGGGCGCGCTGCCGCTCATGCAGCGCTGGATCCACGGCGCCCGGGTGCGCTGGGGCCTGCACGCCGGGCATCGCCGGAGCCTCGGCCTGCCCGACGCCCCCGAGGGCAACACCTGGCTGTTCGGCCTGCGCCGCATGCTGCTCGGCTACGCGGTGGGCGCCACCGGCGGCGCCTGGCACGACATCGAGCCCTTCGACGAGATCGGCGGCCTCGACGCCGCGCTGCTCGGCCCGCTGGTGCAGCTCGTCGAGCGCCTCGACGCCACCTGGCAGGCCTTCTCCACCGACGCCACGCCGGCCGAATGGAGCGCCCGCCTGCGCCGCCTGATGGCCGACTTCTTCGCCCCCGACGACAGCGCCGACGCCTTCACCCTGCAGCGGCTCGACCAGGCCCTCGCGCGCTGGCAGGACGCCTGCGCCGCCGCCGGCCTCGACAGCCCGCTGCCGCTGGCGGTGGTGGGCGAGCACTGGCTGGCCCAGCTCGACGACAGCGGCCTGTCGCAGCGCTTCTTTGCCGGCTCGGTGACCTTCGCGACGCTGATGCCAATGCGCGCCATCCCCTTCCGCCACGTCTGCCTGCTCGGCCTCAACGACGGCGACTACCCGCGCACCCGGGTGCCGATGGACTTCGACCTGATGGGCCGCGACTACCGCCCCGGCGACCGCTCGCGCCGCGAGGACGACCGCTACCTCTTCCTCGAGGCCCTGCTGTCGGCCCGCGAGAAGCTGCTGATCTCGTGGGTCGGGCGCAGCATCAACGACAACACCGTGCGCCCGCCCTCGGTGCTGGTCGGCCAGCTGTGCGACCACCTGGCCGCCGGCTGGCGGCTGGCCGGCCACGAAGGCGAGGCGGATGCGCTGCTGCGCGCGCTCACCGTCGAGCATCGCCTGCAGCCCTTCAACCCCGACTACTTCCCGGCCAGCGCAGCGGCCGGCGCGCTGTTCACCTACGCCCACGAATGGCGGACCCCGGACGACCGCCCCGCCGGCGGCCCGCCGCAGCTGGCCCCGCCGGGCCGCGGCGAGCCCCTGCGCATCGCCGAACTGGCCGCCTTCCTGCGCGACCCGGTGAAGGCCTTCTTCCGCCAGCGCCTGCACGTGGACTTCGACATCGACGACCCGGCCAGCGAAGACCACGAGCCCTTCGACCTCGATGGCCTGCAGAAATGGAGCCTGTGGAACGAGCTCATCACCCGCCAGGCCGAAGCCGTCCACGCCGGCCTGCCGCGCGAGGACGCCCTCGAGGCCGCGCTGGCGCGCATCCAGCGCCGCGGCGAGCTCGCCGCCGGCGCCTTCGCCGAAGTCATGGTCGACGACCTCGCCGCACCGATGGCCGACATGTTCGAGCGCTACGCCAAGGGCCTCGCCGAATGGCCCCACGAGGCGCCCCACGACGAGCCGGTGAGCCACCTCCACGCGGCCAGCGGCCTTTGCATCGACGACTGGCTGCGCGACCTGCGCCTGAACGAAGACGAAGCGCGCGGCCGCGTGGTGCTGGAGCCCAGCGACGCCGTCAAGAAGGGCAAGTACCAGCGCCACAACCTCGTCAAGCACTGGCTGGCGCACCTCGCTGGCCACCTGGGCGGCGAGCCGCTCACCACACTGATCGTCAGCAAGGCCGGCAACGTGCGCTTCGAGCCCCTCGAGCCCGACGAGGCGCGGGCCCAGATCGACACTCTGCTCGCCACCTGGCTGGACGGCATGGCCCGCCCGCTGCCGCTGGCGATCAAGACCGCCTTCGCCTGGCTCGACGGCTCGGCCAGCGCCCGCTCTGTGTACGAAGGCGGCTACCTGCTCACCGGCGAGGTCGAGGCCAGCCCCTACCTGCGCCGCGCCTGGCCCAGCTTCGAGGCGCTCACCGCCAGCGGCGAGTTCGCCCGGCTCGCCGAGACCCTGCTGCGCCCGCTGTTCACCGCCACCTTTGTCGAATCATCCCGCCCGCGCAAGGCCGCGGCCCCCGCCGGAGACCAGGCATGACCCCGACCGAGCTCGACCCGCTGCGCTTCCCGCTTTCCGGCAGCCGCCTCATCGAGGCCAGCGCCGGCACCGGCAAGACCTTCACCATCGCCGCCCTCTACCTGCGCCTGGTGCTGGGCCACGGCGACGACGAAGCCGCCTTCCCGAGGCCCCTCACGCCGCCCGAGATCCTCGTCGTCACCTTCACCGACGCCGCCACCAAGGAGCTGCGCGACCGCATCCGCGCCCGCCTCGCCGAGGCCGCCGCCTACTTCCGCGCCGAGCCGCCCGGGCCCGCCGCCGACGACCTGCTCCAGAAGCTGCGCGACACCTACCCGCCGGAGCACTGGCCCGCCTGCGCCCGCAAGCTGCAGCTGGCCGCCGAATGGATGGACGAAGCCGCCGTGTCCACCATCCACAGCTGGTGCAACCGCATGCTGCGCGAACACGCCTTCGACAGCGACAGCCTGTTCACCCAGCGCCTCGAAACCGACCAGGCCGACCTGCTCGCCGAGGTCGTGCGCGACTACTGGCGCAGCTTCATGTACCCGCTGGATGCCGACGCGGCCCGCCGGGTGCGCGGCTGGTGGGCCTCGCCGGAGGCCCTGCAGGGCGACATCGAAGGCCTGCTCGATCACGCCGACCTGCTCCCGGCCAGCCCCGACCCGACGGCCGCCGTCGGCGCCGCGCGGCAGGCGCAGCAGCGCACGCTGGCCGCGCTCAAGGCACCGTGGGCCCAGTGGGTGGACGATCTCCAGGCCCTGCTCGACAGCGCCCGCGACAAGGGCGAATTCAACGGCACCAAGCTCAAGAAGAACAACTACGACGGCTGGCTGCAGCGCCTCGCTGCCTGGCGCGACGACCCGGAACAGGTCTCGCCCGACCTCACCCCCGCCGCCTGGGCGCGGCTCACCCCGGCCGGGCTGGCCGAGGTTTGGAAGCCCGCCTTCCCCGCCCCGCAGCACCCCGCGCTCGCCGCCATCGCGGCGATGCCCGCCACCCTCGCGGCGCTCCCCGATGCCCGCCTCGACATCCTGCGCCACGCCACCCAATGGGTCGCCGCCCGCTTCGCCGACGAGCAGGCGCGCCGCGCCCAGATGGGCTTCAACGACCTCCTCACCCGGCTCGACGAAGCGCTCGCCGGCCCCAACGGCGCGCGCCTCGCCGAGGTGATCCGGGCCCAGTTCCCGGTGGCGCTGATCGACGAGTTCCAGGACACCGACGCGATCCAGTACCGCATCTTCGACACCATCTACCGGGTCGAGACCAACGACCCGGCCACCGCGCTGGTGCTCATCGGCGACCCCAAGCAGGCCATCTACGCCTTCCGCGGGGCCGACATTTACACCTACCTCGCCGCCCGCGCCGCCACCACCGGCCGGCTGTACACCCTGGGCCGCAACTACCGCTCGACCCACGCGATGGTGCAGGCCACCAACCGCTGCTTCCAGCTCGCCGAAGAGCGGGAGGGCGGCCCCGGCGCCTTCCTGTTCCGCGACGCGGCGGTGAACCCGGTGCCCTTCTTCCCGGCCGGCGCCAACGGGCGCAAGGATGAACTCCAGGCCGACGGCCAGCCGCTGGCGGCCCTCCACATCTGGCGCCTGCCGCCGCCCGACGACGGCAAGCCGATGGCCAAGGGCGCCTACCTCGAGGCCATGGCCGAGGTGTGCGCCAGCGAGATGGTGCGCCTCCTCAACCTCGGCCAGCGCGGCGCGGCGGGCTTTGCCGACGCGGCCGGCCTGCGCCCCCTGCGCCAGGCCGACCTCGCCGTGCTGGTGAACAACCGCAGTGAGGCCGACGCGATCCGCGGCGCCCTGGCCAGCCGCGGCGTGCGCAGCGTGTATCTGTCGGAGAAGGACTCCGTCTTCCAGCGCCCCGAGGCCTTCGAGCTGCAGCTGTGGCTCACCGCCTGCGCCGAGCCCGACGACGGCCGCGCCCTGCGCGCCGCGCTGGCCACCCAGACCCTCGGCCTAGACTGGGCCGCCCTCGACCGCCTCAACCACGACGAGATCGCCTGGGACGAGCACGTGCTGCAGTTCCGCGCCTACCGCGACTGCTGGCGCCGCCAGGGCGTGCTGCCGATGCTGCGCCGGCTGCTCAACGACTTCCGCGTGCCGGCCCGGCTGCTGGCCGCCGGCGCCAGCGGCGAACGCAGCCTCACCGACCTGCTGCACCTGGCCGAGCTGCTCCAGCAGGCCAGCGGCCTGCTCGACGGCGAGCACGCCCTGATCCGCCACCTGGCCGAACAGCGCCGCGACGACGCCGGCGGCGGCGAAGCCCGCCAGGTGCGCCTCGAAAGCGACGCCGACCTGGTGCAGGTGGTCACCATCCACAAGTCCAAGGGCCTCGAATACCCGCTGGTCTTCCTGCCCTTCGCCTGCGCCTTCCGCGCCACCAAGGCCACCGACCTGCCGCTCAAGTGGCACGACGGGCAGGGCCGGCTGCAGCTCGCGCTCGCCGCCGACGACGCGCTGGTGGCCCTCGCCGACCGCGAGCGCCTGGGCGAAGACCTGCGCAAGCTCTACGTCGCCCTGACCCGCGCCCGCTACGCCACCTGGATCGGCGCCGCGCCGGTCGACAGGCTCGACAACAGCGCCTTCGGCCACCTGATCGGCGGCACGCTGCAGGCCGGCATCGACGCCCTGGCTGCGGGCTGCCCCGACATCGCGGTGATCGACGCACCGGCCAGCACGCCGGACGTCTATGTGTCCCACGCGCCGCAGCGGATCGAAGGCCCGGCCCTCAGCCCGCGCCGCGCCGTCCGCGAGCACTGGTGGATCGCCAGCTACTCGGCGCTCCACACCGCCGCGGCGGATGGCAGCGCCGAGACGCCGGGCGAAGACGTCTTCCGCGAAGCCGACGCCGCCGAGCGGCTCGCCCCGCCTGCCATCCCGCCGGTGGCCGGAGGTGTGGCCTCCTCCGTCGGGCTGCTGCACGACTTTCCCCGCGGCGCGGCGGTCGGCACCTTCCTGCACGAGATCCTCGAATGGGCCGGCGGCCAGGGCTTCGGCCGCGTCGCCGACGCCCCAGCCCTGCTGCGCGACGCCGTCGCCCGGCGCTGCGCGGTGCGCGGCTGGGAGCGCTGGATCGACCCGCTGTGCGCCTGGCTGCAGGGCTTCCTGCGGCTGCCGCTGGGTGCGCCCGGCGAAGCGGGCTTCGCCCTCGCCGGGCTCGACACCTGGGTCGCCGAGATGGAGTTCTGGGTCGCGGTGCATGACGTGGATCTCATCGCCCTCGACGCCCTGGTCTGCCGCCACACCCTCGACGGCGCCGAGCGCCCGCCGCTCCAGGCCGGCCAGCTCAACGGCATGCTGAAGGGCTTCATCGACCTGGTCGTCGAGCACGACGGGCGCTACTACGTGATCGACTACAAATCCAACTGGCTCGGCCCGGACGACGCGGCCTACACGCCCGCCGCGATGGCCGGGGAGATCCTCGCCAAGCGCTACGAGCTGCAGTACGTGCTCTACCTGCTGGCGCTCCACCGCCTGCTCAGGCTGCGCCTGCCCGATTACGACTACGACACCCACATCGGCGGCGCGCTCTACCTCTTCCTGCGCGGCAGCCAGTCGCCCGGCCGGGGCATCCACGCCGAGCGTCCGCCGCGGGCGCTGATCGAAGCCCTCGACCACCTGTTCGCCCGCCGCACCACCACGGAGGCCGCATGAACCCCGCCTTTTTGCACGACAACGCGGCCTTGCTGGCCCTCCTCGAGCGCTGGGCCGAGCACGGCTGGCTGCGCACCCTCGACGTGGCCTTCGCGTCCTTCCTCGCCCGGGAGGCGCCCGACGCGCCGCCGCTGCTGATCCTCGCCGCGGCGCTGGCCAGCCACCAGCTCGGCCGCGGCCACGCCTGCCTCGACCTCGCCCACACCCTGGCCGACCCGGGCTTCGCCCTGTCGCTGCCGCCCGAGGGCGCCGACGACAGCGCCGATCCGCTGCCCCTGCCGGCGGCGGTGCTCGACGGCGTCAGCCTGGCCGGCTGGCAGCAGGCGCTGCGCCATCCGCAGCTGGTGGGCGATGGCGCCGGGGACACGCCGCTGGTGGGCGTGGGCCCCCGGCTCTACCTGCGCCGCTACTGGCAGTACGAACAATCGGTGCGGGCCGCCATCGACGCCCGCCTGGCGGCACCGCCCGCCTTGCCCGAGGCGGCGCTGCGCGGCGCGCTCGGGGTGCTCTTCCCGCCCGCCGCGGGGGCGCCCAGCCCCGACTGGCAGAAGCTCGCCTGCGCGCTGGCCGCGCGGAGCGCCTTCGCCATCGTCACCGGCGGCCCGGGCACCGGCAAGACGACCACCGTGGTGCGCCTGCTGGCGGTGCTGCAGGCGCTGGCCATCGCCGGCACCGACGCCCGCCCCCTGCGCATCCGCCTGGCGGCGCCCACCGGCAAGGCCGCCGCGCGGCTCAACGAATCCATCGCCGGCGCCGTCGCCCGGCTCGATCTGGCCGCCCTGCCCGACGGCGAGGCCGTCCGCGAGGCCATCCCCGTCGAGGTGACGACCCTGCATCGCCTGCTCGCCAGCCGCCCCGACACCCGCCACTTCCGCCACCACGCCGGCAACCCGCTGCCGGTGGACGTGCTGGTGGTGGACGAGGCGTCGATGGTCGACCTGGAGATGATGGCCGCCGTGCTGGCCGCGCTGCCGCCCGGCGCGCGCCTCGTGCTGCTCGGCGACAAGGACCAGCTCGCCTCGGTCGAGGCCGGCGCGGTGCTCGGCGAGCTGTGCCGGCGCGCCCAGCAGGGCCACTACACCGCCGACACCGTGGCCTGGCTGGCCGGGGTCACCGGAGAGGAAGTCGGCGCGGAACTCATCGACCCCGCCGGCCGGCCCCTCGACCAGGCGGTGGCGATGCTGCGCCACAGCTACCGCTTCGGCGGCGAGAGCGGCATCGGGCAGCTCGCCGCGGCGGTCAATGCCGGCAGCGTGGACGGCGTGCGCCGGGCCCTGGCCCACGGCCATGCCGACCTGAGCCGCCTGGTGCTGGCCGACGAGGGCGAGGCCGCGCTGCGGCGCCTCGTGATCGACGGCATCCCCCGCCAGGACGGCCCGCTCGGCTATCGCCATTACCTGGACGTCGTGCGCAGCCAGCGCCCGCCCGCCGGCACCGACCAGGCGGGCCTCGACGCCTGGGCCGCCCGGGTGCTCGCCGCCCACGGCCAGTTCCAGCTGCTGTGCGCCCTGCGCCGCGGGCAATGGGGTGTCGAAGGCCTTAACCGGCGCATCGCCGGCTGGCTGCGCGAGGCGGGCCTGATAGGCGCCGCGGAAGGCTGGTACGCTGGCCGCCCGGTGCTCGTCACCCGCAACGACTACGGGCTGGGGCTGATGAACGGCGACATCGGCATCACCCTGGCCCTGCCGGGCCCCGACGGCGACGGCCCGCTGCGGGTGGCCTTCCCGGCCGGCGACGGCAGCGGCGGCATCAAATGGGTCCAGCCCAGCCGCCTGCAGGCCATCGAGACGGTGTATGCGCTGACGGTGCACAAATCCCAGGGCTCCGAATTCACCCACACGGCGATGGCCCTGCCGGAGCGCCTCAACCCCATCCTGACCCGGGAGCTCGTCTACACCGGCATCACCCGCGCCAAACGCTGGTTCAGCCTGGTGGAGGCCGGCAGCGCCGGGGTGCTGGAGCAGGCGGTGGGGCGTCGGGTGCTGAGGGTGAGCGGGTTGATGGGGGCGGTGGAGGCTTGAGCCGGAGGCGCAGATGCGGTGGCGATCGAAACCGGGGGAGATCACCACCCGCAGCGAATGACCCGGCGGGATTGCTGGCCTTCCCCGGCTAGCGGAGCACGGCGGACTGCGCTCTACAGCCCCCCGCCAAACCGCGGGGCGTAGGCATGCACATAGCGCTCCTGCTCCGTCGTCTCGATGGTTTTCGGGCGGGCGAGGCGCACCTGCGCCACGGCCTCCTCCGCATCCAGGCCGGCCTCGCGCAGCAGGCAGGCGGCGACGGTGCCGGTCCGGCCCAGGCCGCCCATGCAGTGCAGGAAGATCCGCCGCCTGTCCCGCAGGGCGGCCACGAGCTCGGCCCCCACCTGCAGCCAGCGCTGCTCGAAATCCAGCCCCGGCGGGCGACGATCGGGGATCGGCAGGTGGCGCCATGCCATGCCGAGGCGCAGGGCTTCGCTCGGCAGCGCCTCGACGCCCAGCGCCGCAAACTCGCGGTGCTCGACGAGGGACACGAGGATGGATGCGTCCCAGGCCCGGATGCGCTCGAGATCCATGCCCAGGTCCCGCTGCCAGTGCCCGCTCAAGCCATCGGCCTGCCGCTTGCCGGGGCACAGGGACATGCCGATCAGCCCCCAGCCGGGGCGGGCCTGAACGGTGTCGATACGCAGGGGGTGGGTTTCGCTCGTGCGGAGCTTAGGGGAAACGGGCATCGGGTGGTCCTCCAGATTGCAGTGCCCGCATCATGGGGCTCACTTACGACACCCGCTGTCGCACCGGGTTCAGCCTGGCGCCGCCGGCCCGTAGATGGCACCCATCTTTTCCAGCTGGCTGACGACCACCTCCCGCCATTTGGCGGGCGCCAGCACCTCGACGTTGGCGCCGCAGCCCAGCAGCCAGCGCAGCAGCTGGCCGGTTTCCGGGACGGTGGCGCGGACGCGGGCGCTGAAGGGGCTGTCGTCGGGCTCGTCCTCGATGGTCTGGTCCGCCGACAGGCGGCAATCGCGCAGCAGGTCGGCCACGTAGCCGCGCACCCGCAGCTCGAGCCGGACTTCGCCGTCGCCGGCGAAATCCGCCTGCCCCTTGCGGACGGCGTCTTCCAGGCTGAAGCCTTCGGCCCGGCGACCCGGGCCCTCGCCCACCTTGGCCGAGGTGAAGCGGTGCAGCGCGTACATGCGCAGAGGGGCGGGCTCGTCGTTCTTGAGGGCGAAGAGATAGAGGCGCGGGCCGCGCTGGAGGAGCGCCTGGGGGTGGAGCTCGGGCCGGCTCAGCTTGCCGGCGCCGTCGCGGTAGGTGGCCTGCAGGGTGCGCGACTGGGCGAGGGCTTCGAGGGCGGCGAGCAGGACCTCCTCCTTGAAGTCGGCCGGCAGCAGGCGCTGGGTGTCGCTGAGGATGCACAGCTTGTCGTCCCCCAGGCCGAAGTCGTCGCCCTCTTCGCGCAGGCTCGCCAAGATGCGCTCCAGGCGCTTCTCGGGCACGGCGTCGCGGATCAGGGAGCGCATCAGGCTCTGGGCGTAGGCCCACAGGCGCGGGTCGGTGCCGTCGAGGTCGGCCGCGCGCCGGTAGCGCTGGGGCTTGCCGCCCGGGTTGACGACCTCGATGCAGCCGTCCTTCACCAGTTCGTCCAGGTCGCGCTGGATCGCCCGCACCCGGGCGGCGTCGGATCGGCTGGCCTCGTAATGCTCCGCCAGGCGGCCCAGCAACTGCCGTGGGTCCGGGCAGCCCTGGCCCGAGGGGCTCCTGGGGATGAGCTGCCGAAGCAGATTGAGGCGATCGATGCGGTCCTTGTGGGCGACGGCCATGATGGCTCCTGGCGGGTTGCGGGCGTCTCCATCATACGACAGGCTCTGTCGTTCTGCGGGCGTCTAATCGGCTCGAACCTACCGCCAGGAGCCTGCCATGACCGCCAAGAAATCGCCTCCCCTGTCGTCCCGGGAGCTGCTCGCCAAGATGGGCATCGACGACCTCGCCCACGAAACCCTGCTGTTCGACGACGAACCCCTCGACTCCCCGCTGGACGACCTGGCGGCGGCCCTGCGCGGACGCTTCCTCAGCCTCACCGACGCGCAGCGCTTTGCGGCCGGGGACGTCGTCACGTGGAAGCCGGGCCTGCGCAACCGCCGCTGGCCGACCTACGGCAAGCCGGCCATCATCGTCGAGGTGCTCGACACGCCGGTGTACGACGCCGAGAAGGACTCCGGCAACCCGTATTTCCGTGAGCCCCTCGACATCGCGCTGGGCGTCTTCATCGAGGACGGCCCGCACCGGGGCGACTTCATGGTGTGGCACGTGGACAGCCGCCGCCTGCAAACCTGGACTTCCGAGGAGCTGTGATCATGCGCGCACCGAGCAAACGTTCCCCCTGGCGGCGTGATTTCTCCAGTGTGCCGCCCGAAGCCCGCCGGGTCGGGCGCTATGTGCTGCAGCTCCTCAGCGGCGCGCCCGAGCTGCTGCATCGGCTGCAGGATTCGGATTTCCTCGGCGCGCTGTGGGCCCACTGCCTGCCGCTGCTCGACCCGGCGGTGCTGGCCGAGCTGTACGCCGAATGGACGCCCGCCACCACCGACGACGACAATGACTGCCTCGACCCGGGCGGGCTGCCGCCCTTCCTGCGCACGCCGGGCCGCCAGAATCTGGCCGGCCTGTCGAGGCAGCGGGTGCGCAGCTACCTGCGCGGCCTGCTGGGCAAGATCCCCCGCACGCTGCTGCGGCGGCTCGCGACGCAGGACGGCCGCCAGCCGACCCACCCCTCGGTGCGCCTGATCGCCGACTGCGCCGGCCTCGACGCCATCGAGACGCAGATCCTGGATTTCGCCGAGAAGCGGGCGCTGGCGCCCTTGTTCGGTGATTTCCTGCGCGAGACCCAGAGCGGCGGGATGCGCAGCAACTACGCCTTCGTGGCCAGCGCGCTGGGCCTGCCGGTCGCCGAGCTCAAGCGGGCCTTCGGCCGCAGCGGCACGCTGCGCAACCTCGGCCTGCTGCGGGCACCCGGCGTCCGCGACGACCTGGAAGACTTCATCACCCCCGACGAGCTGCTCACCGAAATCCTGACCCTGGCGCCGGAGTCCTCCGAGGCACTGCTGGCGATGATCGTCGAGCCCGCGCCCGAGTCCACCTGGGCCCTGCCGGACTTCCCCCACCTGCAGCGCGACGGCGAGCGCCTGCAGGGCGTGCTGGCGACGGCGGCGCGCCAGCGGGCGCCCGGCGTCAACGCCCTGCTCTACGGCCCGCCGGGCACCGGCAAGACCGAGTTCGCCCAGGCCGTCGCCCGCGCCGCAGGCCTTTGCAGCTATCGGGTCAAGACCGCCGACGAGGACGGCGACGGCCTGTCCCGCAAGGGGCGCCTGGGTGCCTATCAATTGCTGCAGCGCCTGCTGCGCGGCCGCAGCGACTGCCTGGTGATCTTCGACGAGGTCGAGGACGCCTTCGGCAACGGCGGCCAGGACCTGCTGCGCGCGCTCTTCGGCGGGCGTCCCGCGTCGCCCCACGGCGAGAAGGGCTGGATGAACCGGGTGCTCGAGGACAACCCCGTCCCCGCCGTGTGGATC
>JAKLLM010000024.1 GCA_023150125.1 Zoogloea sp. | reverse complement strand
CCCGTCCAGGGCCTGCGCCTCGACAAGGTCGAGCCGCAGGCCCCGCCCTCGCCCGCCCGCGCGCTGGGCGCACTGGCCGTGGTCGCCCTGGCCACCCTGGGCGGCACGCTGCGGGGCCGCCGCAGCGCCCTTTCCCTCCCTCAACGCTGATCGACACGCACCATGAACCACCTTCTGGAAAACACCATGTACGACGTGGCCCAGCTATTCCTGCTGCCCACGCTGCTCCTAATCACCCTGCTCTTCCTGTTCGCCTTCTGGTGCCTGGGCGAGTTCCTGATGCTCGCCTGGCGCCGCCGCAGCCAGGGGGGCCGCCCGCTGGTGGCGGCCTTCCGGGCCCGACCCGAGCTCAGCGACGACGAGCTCGACCTCCTGGCCCACACCCTGCTCGAAGCGCCTCGGGTGGCCAGCCGCATCACCCCGATGCTCGGCCTGGTGGCCACCATGATCCCCATGGGGCCGGCCCTCAAATCCCTCTCCGACGGCGACCTGGCCCAGGTCTCCCACAACCTCACGGTCGCCTTCTCGGCGGTGATCCTGGCCCTCATTGCCGCCTCGATCACCTTCTGGGTCACCAACGTGCGCCGCCGCTGGCTCGCCGAGGAGATGCTCGACGTCGCCCGCCTGCGCAAGGAGGCCTGAAACCATGGCCCTCAAGCTCCTCCACGAACCCGAGACCGAAGACCCGATCCTGTCGGTGGTCAATCTCATCGACATCTTCCTGGTGGTGATCGCCGCGCTGCTCATCACCATCGCCAAGAACCCGCTGATGAACCCCTTCGGCCAGCAGGACGTGACCGTCATCACCAACCCCGGCAAGCCGAACATGGAGGTCGTCGTCAAGCAGGGCGAAAAGGTCGAACGCTACAAGGCCAGCGGCGCCATCGGCAGCGGCGACGGCGAGAAGGCCGGCGTCGCCTACCGGATGAAGGACGGCTCGATCGTCTATGTGCCCGAGGCCGGCAAGTAATCCCGTGGCATGATCCCGGCCGCCCCCACCCAACCCTCGAGGCCATCATGCGCATAGCTCTCCCGCCCCTCGCCTGCAGCGCCCTGCTGCTCCTCTCCCCCCTCGCCCCGGCCCACGCCGCCGGGTGGACCGACGCCGGCGGCACCCCGCTCCCCGAGCGGGAGGACATGCGCAGCGCCGGCAACTTTCTCGTCCGCCTGAGCCTCACCGGCGACGAGGCCGCGCTGCGCAAGGAATGGGCCGACGCCGCCACCACCCCCCAGCTCCGGACCATTGACCGGGCCGCGGCCGGCGCGCCGGTCACGACCGTGCTCGTGTTCAACGGCTGCACCCCCGATCCGGCCGGCCGCTGCGACGTGTTCGCCGAATTCTCCATCGTCGCCCCCGACGGCGTGCGCACCCGCCTCGGCGCCGGCTCCCTGTGGTACGCGGCGCCGCTCACCCCGCGCTTCATGCTCGGCAGCGCCAGCGTCACCCTGCTGTTCCGCGACAAGGACAAGGGCAAGGCCTTCCGGATGATCGCCACGGTCGAAGACCGCGTCGCCCGCAAGACCCTCGAGCTGTCGACGCCGCTGCGGGTCGACTGACCCACCGCCGCGGCGGGAATTGAGCGGGATCAAACAACAACCCACCTGAAATAGTAATAATTCTCATTAATTTTTGCGGTCAGCCAGCCCTCGCCAGCCAGCCGATTTCACCTCTGACTGGACTCCGCCATGGCCCGCCACCTTCCCCTCTCGCTCCTGATATCCCTGGCCTTCCCCCTCGCCCACGGCGCCGAGCCGACCCTGCCATCGGTGAGCGTCACCGCCAAAGGCTACGCCGCCGACGACCTCGAGACGCCCGCCAGCACCCTCAGCCTCGACCGCCACGAGCTCGACCGCCGCGGCGCCGCCAACCCTGGCGAGGCCCTGCGTGGCGAGCCGGGCCTGGCGGTGGCCAGCGACAGCGCCCAGGGCCAGAACCCGGTGATCCGCGGGCTCGGTCGCGACAGCGTCGTGCTGCTGGTCGACGGCATGCGCCTCAACGCGGCACAGCCGGCCGGTGCCATCGCGTCCTTCATGAGCCTGGGCCTCGCCGAGCGGATCGAGGTGGTAAAGGGTGGCGGATCGGTGCTCTACGGCACCGGCGCCCTCGGCGGCGCCATCAACGTGCTGCTGCCCCAGGCCCGCTTCACGCCCGGCCTGGGCACCCGGGCAGCCGCCAGCTACGACAGCGCCAGCCAGGGCCTACGCGGCACCGCCGTGATGAACGCCAGCGAGGGCGACCACGCGCTGATGCTCGGCCTCTCGCTGGCCCGCATCGACGACTACCGCGCCCCCGAAGGCCGCGTGGCGCGCACGGGCTACGACTCGAATGCCCTCATCAGTCAATACCGCTACCGCCTCGACGCTCGCCAGCAACTGCGTGTCTCGCTGCAGGTACACCAGGACAAGGACGTCTGGTATCCCGGCTCGACCCGCCCCCACAACGCCCCTGCGGTGGGCACCACGACGATCCACTCCCCCGACCAGGAGCGCCGCCTCGCCGAGATCGGCTACGCCCGCAAGGGCACCGGCGACACGCCGCTCAACCTGGACCTGCGCCTCTACCACCAGGAGCTGGAGCGCGGCATCTACTCGTGGGCCAACCGCCTCGGGCGGGACATCGTCACCAATCAGGTCACCTTCGCCACCACCGGCCTCGACGCCAAGGCCGACTGGCTGGCCCACCCCGAGCACCTCGTCTCCTTCGGCCTCAACGCCTGGGCCATGACGGGCGACCCCGACCGCCTCATGGCCACCCCCGCCTCGGGCTTCACCAGCTTCACCGCCAACACCCCCTTCCGCAACGCCCGCGTCCAGGCTGTCGGCCTCTACGCCCAGGACGACATGAGCTTCGGCCGCCTGAAGCTGCTCACCGGCGTGCGCTACGACCTCGTCCGGAGCGACGCCGACAACATGAACAACGGCGCCCGCAGCACCGGGCTGTCGCGCAGCGAGAGCGCCCTGTCGGGTAACCTGGGCGCCATCTACCAACTGAGCCCGCTGCTGCGCCCCTACGCCAGCTACGCCCGCGCCTTCCGGGCACCCGGCATGCGCGAGCGCTATGAATCGGGCCTGCGCGGCGACGGCTACTACTACGCCGGCAGTCCCGAGGTGGAGGCCGAAACCGCCGACCAGTTCGAGCTCGGCCTGAAGGGTGCCGAC
Organism: Zoogloea sp.; assembly: GCA_023150125.1. Classification (GTDB taxonomy): domain Bacteria; phylum Pseudomonadota; class Gammaproteobacteria; order Burkholderiales; family Rhodocyclaceae; genus Zoogloea. The sequence goes on along the minus strand of JAKLLM010000024.1, from coordinate 13,986 downwards.
GAAAGCGTGGATTACAGCCTCTCCGCCTTCCACAACCGCATCGACAACTACATCACCGGCCAGATCCTCAGCGGCAGCGCCGCCACCCAGGCCTGCGGCAGCGCGAATGCCGCCAACTGCAAGAAGACCGTCAACCTCGGCAGCGCCACCCTCACCGGCATCGACGCCCGCGCCCGCTGGCAGTTCCAGCGTGACCAGTGGCTGAAGGCCGGCTACTCCCGCGTGCGCGGCGAGAATCGCGACCTCGACGAAGCCCTCTTCCAGATGCCCGCCGACGAGATATCCCTGGGCTGGCAAGGGGCCCTCCGGCCCCGCCTCAGCGGCGACTTCACGCTGCGCCTGGTGGCCCGCCAGGATCGGGTCGCCACCACCTTCACCCGCGGCGCGGAGAACCCCACCGCCGGCTTCGTCACCGCCGACCTGGGCGCCACCTGGCAGATCGACGCCCGCAACACCCTGCGCCTGGCTCTCCGCAACCTCGCCGACAAGACTTACCACGAACACCTGACCGAGGGCCTCTCCGGTCAGGAGATCAAGGCCCCCGGCCGCTCCGTCCAGTTCGCCTGGCGGGGCCGCTTCTGAACCCCGGACGTCCGCTCCCCATGAAACCCGCCCGCCGCCTCGTCACCCGCCTCCTCGCCACCGCGCTGCTGTGCGCCACCACCACCTGGGCCCAGGCCGAGCGCCTGCCCCGGCTGGTGCTGGCCGGCCCGGTCGCCTCCGTCTCCACGCCTCTGATCCACATGATCGAGAGCGGCGCCCTCAAGGACGTCGCCGACAGCGTCGAGTTCCAGGTCTGGAAAGATCCCGACCAACTGCGCGTGCTCGCCATCGGTGGCAAGGCCGACTTCATCGCGATGCCCACCAACGTAGCGGCCAACCTCTACAACCGGGGCGTCGGCCTGCGCCTCCTCAACGTGTCCGCCTGGGGCGTGCTGTGGATGCTGTCGCGGGACAAGGACGCCCGGACCCTGGCCGACTTCCGGGGCAAGGAGATCGCGGTGCCCTTCAGGGCCGACATGCCCGACATCGTGTTCGGCCTGGTGGCCGAGAAACAGGGTCTGGACCCCAAAAAAGACTTCACCCTGCGCTACGTGAACTCCCCCCTCGACGCCATGCAGTTGCTGGTGACCCGGCGGGTCGACCATGCACTGCTGGCCGAACCCGCCGTCTCCATGGCCCTCCGCAAGACCAAATCCTTCCCGGCCAGCGTGATCGCCCCCGAGCTTCACCGCAGCGTCGACCTCCAGCGCGAATGGGGTCGCCTCTTCAAGCAGGAGGCCCGCATCCCCCAGGCCGGCGTTGCCGTCATCGGCCGGGCCCTGCAGGACGAAGTGCTGCAGGCGCGCATCACCAGCGCCTATGAAAACTCCCTCGCCTGGTGCCGCCAGAACCCGCTGAAATGCGGCGAGATGGTGGCCCGGCGCATCGACCTGCTGAGCGCCGACGCCGTCGCCGACGCCCTCGATCACAGCCAGATGCGCGCCGTCAGCGCCGCGGCGGCGAAGCCGGAACTGCAGTTCTTCTTCGGCCAGCTCCACGCCAGGAACCCGGCCCTGGTAGGTGGCAAGTTGCCCGACGACGGCTTCTACGCACCGGCCAAAGCCAGCCGGGCGCCATGAGCGGGCGGCCCTCTCTCGGGGCCAGCCGGGTGCAGACCTGGCTGGCCGGCGCCGGCAATTATCTCTGGAGCGGTTGGGGCTCCCTGGCCAGCGTGTTCCTGTTCCTGGCCATCTGGGATGTGGCCGCCGGCCAGCTCGGCGCCCTGATCCTGCCGACACCCCTGGACGCCCTCACGACCCTTGTCCGCCTGCTGCAGGACGGCCAGGCGGGGCCAGAGACCCTCGTCACCGCCCGCCGGGCGCTCGCCGGCTTTGCGCTGTCGGTGGGCATCGGCAGCCTGCTCGGGCTGGCCGCGGGCATCTCGACGACCGCCTCGATGATGTCCCGCCCCATCGTCACCCTGCTGGTGGGCACCCCGCCCATCGCCTGGCTGGTGCTGGCCCTGCTGTGGTTCGGCGCCGGCGACGGCACCCCCATCTTCACCGTCTTCATCGCCTGCTTCCCCATCGTCTTCGTGGGGGCCATGCAGGGCACCCGCAGCCTCGACGGGCAGCTGCGCGAGCTCGCCCGCATGTTCGGCCTGCCCCCACTGATGCAGTTCACCGACATCTACCTGCCCCACGTCGTGTCGTACCTGTTTCCGGCCTGGATCTCAGCGCTGGGCATGTCCTGGAAGATCGTGGTGATGGCCGAGCTGCTGTCGACCGAAGACGGCATCGGTGCGGCGCTGGCCGTATCCCGCAGCCACCTCGACACGGCCGCCTCGATGGCCTGGATCGTCACCCTGGTAGGCAGCCTGCTGGCCATCGAATACCTGCTCCTCGAGCCCATCAAGCGCCAGGTCGAATCCTGGCGGGAGTTCGCATCATCAAACGACTGAACATCCGCGCCCTGGCCCACCGCTTCGGCTACCAGCGCGTCCTCGCGGACATCGAGCTGTGCGTCCAGCAGGGCGAGGCCGTCGCCCTGGTCGGCCCCTCCGGCTGCGGCAAGACGACCCTGCTCAACCTCGCCGCCGGGCTCCTCAGCCCTTGGGAAGGGGAGATCGACAACAGTTTCCAGCGCCCGGCGATGATGTTCCAGCAACCCCGCCTGCTTCCCTGGAAGCTCACCCTCGACAACATCGCCCTCGGCCTCAAGGCCCGCGGGCTTGCCGGCCCAGCCCGGCGTGAGGCCGCCACCCGCCTGGCCCTCAGCATGGGCCTGACGGCCGCCGATCTGGACAAATACCCGAGCGCCCTCTCCGGCGGCATGCAGAGCCGGGCCGCCCTTGCCCGGGCCTTTGCCATCGAACCCGACCTGCTGCTCCTCGACGAAGCCTTCGCCGCGCTCGACATCGGCCTCAAGAACGAACTCTACGCCCTCCTCGCCCAGGAGCGGGCCAGCCGCAACTGCGCCACGCTGATGATCACCCACGACCTGATGGAGGCGGTCCGTCTGGCCGACCGCATCCTCGTCATGGCGGGCAGCCCAGGGCGCATCGTCGCCACCCACGCCATCGAGTGCCCCCCGGGCGCGCGGGACGAAGAGTGGGTCTTTGCCCAGACCGCCCGCTTCATCCGCGCCCCCGACATCCGCGCCGCCTTCGCGCTGCCCCCCATCGCCCCGCCCCCCCCGTCATGCTGAACCGCCTGAACGCCGCGTCACTCTGGATCTGCCCCTTCCGGCCCTTCTTCCTGCTCACCGCCGCCCACGCGATCATTGCCATCAGCCTGTGGCTGGCGGCCCTCGGCGGCATCCTGCCGATGCCGGAGCTTCCCGGCGGGCCCGTGGTGGCCCACGCACATGAGATGATCTTCGGCTTCGCGATGGCCTCGGTGGCCGGCTTCCTGCTCACCGCGGTGGTCGAGTTCACCGGCTGCCCGCCGATCGGGCGCCCTGCCCTCCAGCGCCTTGTCGCCCTCTGGCTGGCCGGCCGGCTGGCCTGGGGGCTGGCCGGCTGGTTCGGCATCCATCCGGCCGCCGTGCTCGACCTGGCCTTCATCGCCCTGCTCATCGGCCACGCCGCCGGCCCCCTCTGGCGCGCCCCCCAGCGCCGCCACCTGGCCTTTCTCCACACCCTGCTGGCCCTCGCGGCCTGCCAGGCCGGCTTTTATCTGAGCCTGCTGCGCGGCACCGATGCCATGGCCTGGCTACGGATCGGCAGCGGCCTGCTGATGATCCTCATCGTCGTCGCCCTCAGCCGCATCTCGATGCGCCTCGTAAACGACGTGCTGGAGGCCCAGGGCGGCATCGCCGCCCCCTACCTGGCCCGCCCCCCGCGACGCGGCCTGGCGATCTTCGCCATCGCGGCGCACACCGCGGCCGAATTCCTGTTGCCCGGCAGCACCGCCACCGGCTGGCTGGCCCTGGCTGCCGCCGCCGCGGCGTTCAACCTGCTCAACGACTGGCACGTCGGCCGGGCCCTTTTCCAGCGCTGGGTCTTCGTGCCTTACCTGGTGTATTGGGCAATGGCGCTTGGTTACGCAATCCTCGGCGCCGGCCTGCTGTCCGGCCACAACTGGAGCAACGCCGGCCAGCACCTGCTGCTCGTCGGCGCCCTCGGGCTGGCGATCTTCATCGTGATGGCGGTAGCCGGCCGAATGCACAGCGGCTGGGGCCTCGACCCCCGGCGCTGGGTTCCCGCCGGGGCGCTGTTGATCGGCGGAGCCGCAACGGCCCGCAGCGCCGCCAGCCTACCGGCAGGCGCCGAGGCCTACGCGACGCTGCTCGAAATCGCCGGGGGTTTGTGGATTGCCGGCTGGAGCCTATATCTGGCATGGTCTTGGAAAGCCCTCGCCACACCCCGCCCCGATAGTGCCAAGGGCTGCGACGAGGCCGCAGCCGCCGGTTGAATCCGCCAGCGGCAAGCAAGCCCACCGCCCGGCCGGTACGAACGATCTGCGCGAGCCCCCGGCTACGCCTCAGCCTTGCGGTCACGCGTGCGCCACCGGCCCGACGCGCAGGCGCGGCGGCGAGCCCGTCGAATAACTCTCTCGGGGCTGAAGATGCCCGCCCCCAGGCTGGACCCACCCGCGTCACTGCCCCGCCTCAGACGGAAGGCGGCAGAAAAGATTTCGCCCGCACCTTTGCAAATGCGAATCATTCTCATACAATCCCCTTGAGTTTTCCTCTGCGCCAGCAAGCCCGCCGCCAGCCCGCGCCCTTACCACCGCCCAGCGCAAGGCCGCGTCGTGACCCAGCACCTCAACCTCCGTCAAGCCCCCCTCGTCGAACTCTGGCACTGGCTCGGCGCGCAGATACGCTGGGGGCTCAGGCCCGACGACCCCACCCTGATCCACCGCTACCTGGACGCCGGGCGGCAGGCCTGCCAGACCGAAGGCATCGAGCCGTGGCAGGCGGGCGAACGCAGCTTCCGCACACTGCTGGCCGCCGCCACCGACCGCGAGCTGCCCTGGCACTGGCGGGTCACCTGCCTCGACAACGCCCATCGCCCACTGGCCGCCCTGGCCGGCCAGTTCGGCCAGCACGCGGCCCGGCAGCCCGCCCTGCAGAAGCTGGCCCGGCAACTGGCGATGGCCGACATGGCCCCCGGCCGGCCGCCCCGGGCCTCAGCGCGCCGGCAGCGATGAGCCGCCCCTCCGATTCTTTCAACCCAAGGAAGCGCCCGCATGTGCCTGAAACATCCGGAACACGCCCCGACGAACATCGGCGAACCCACCTGGTCGATCAGCCTGGGCGCTGACGCCACCGCTCCGCTGCCGGCCAGCCAGCGGCCCCGCTGCCGCCCCAAGCTGTGGGAGCTGGAGGCCAAGCTGCACTGCCCGATCATCGGCACCTGCCTGTCGCTCGAGGCCCTGCGCCGGGTCGCCCGCCGCTTCCGCTTCGAAGCCACCCACGACGAGTTCGGCATGCATGTGGAGGCGGTCGGCTTCAGCCAGCAGCGCAACCCCGTCTCGGAAACCCTCCAGCGCCACCTCGACAAGACCTACAAGCTGTGGGTGGACCGCTTCGCCCGCCTCAAGGACGACGCCGCCGTCCTCGCCCTGTGGCAGGAATGCCTGCAGCGCGGCGACGTGGCCGGCCCATTGTGGGCAGTGTGCACCCACCGCGCGGCCTCTGCGGCCACCCGCCACCAGGCCTACGGCGACATCCACATGCTGTCGCACCAGGTGGGCGCCGGCCAGGCCGCCGACGTGCGCCGCCTCGCCCACCTGGAAACCGATAACGCGCGCCTGGCCGCCGAGCTGCGCCGGCGCAGCATCCAGCACGCAGGCGAACTGGACGCCCTGCGCTGCCGCCTCGGCCACGCCGAGCAGGAGGCCCGCGACGCCCGCCAGCAGCTCGCGACCATCGGGCCGCTGCAGCAGGAGATCGAGGCGCTGCGCAGCGGCCAGGCCCTCGCCCGGCTCGAAGAGCGCCTCGCCGAGCTCGACGCGGCCCAGCGCCGCAACGACGCGCAGCAAGCCCGCCTCGACGCCCTGCAGGCGCACAACCAGGCGCTGGCCAGGCAGCTGGAGGCGGCCCGCAGCGAGCTGGAAAACGCCGAAAGCCTGCTCGAAGCCCTGGAAAGCGGCGACGAGCCGGACCCGGCCGGGCTGCGCGACTGCCCGGCCGACTGCGCGGCGGCCCTCGCCAACCGCTGCATCCTGTATGTCGGCGGGCGGCAGTCGCTGATCTCCCGCTACCGCCAGATCGCCGAGCGCCTAGGCGCCCGCCTGATCCACCACGACGGCGGCAGCGAGGAGACCCTGTCGCGCCTCCCCGACCTGATCCACGGCGCCGACGCGGTGCTCTGCCCGACCGACCGGATCAGCCACAACGCCTACTACCACGTGAAATCCCACTGCAAGCGGGTCGGCAAGCCCTGCCTGTTCTACAAGGGCGGCGGCGTGTCGGGCTTTGCCTTTGCGATGGCGCGCCTGAGCCGCGGGGAAAGCAGCCTGAGCACCGAGCTGCCGGCGCCGGGCGCGGGCAGGCTGGACGGCGCTTGATCCGGCCACGCATCCCGAATAAAATAAATGCGAATCGTTATTGTTAACATCTAGCCATCCGGCGCTTCCCGGATCGTCGCACCGTCCGACCCGCCGGCCCTGGCCCACATCCGATCCATCTGCGAGCTTCCTCAACTCGCGCTTCCGGGCTGGCGGTGTTCCCGCGCCGCCAGCCTTTTTTTGGACACCCGCCCGATCAGCCACCGCCCATGCCCAAGTCCAGACACCTGCAGGCCGACCACATCCACGCCATCGGCCTGAAGGCCACCGTTCCTCGCCTGAAGGTGCTGGAGCTGTTCAAGGATGCCTCCCGCCACCACCTGAGCGCCGAGGAGATCTACCGCAGCCTGACCAGCGACGGGAGCGAGATGAGCCTCGCCACGATCTACCGGGTGCTGATCCAGTTCGAGCAGGCCGGCCTGCTGGTGCGGCACCACTTCGAGAGCGGCAAGGCGGTCTTCGAGCTGAAGCAGGGCGAGCACCACGACCACCTGATCTGCCTGGTCTGCGGCCGGGTGGAGGAGTTCTGCGATGACGAGATCGAGCGCCTCCAGCACGCCGTCGTCGAGGCGCGCGGCTACCGGCTGCACGAGCACGCGCTGGCGCTCTACGGCGTCTGCGCCGCCCCGGAATGCCAGGCCCGCCAGGATGCCGTGCTGCCCCGGCGCGGGGGCGCCCCGAGGGGCCGCTGACCCGCGCCGGCCAGGGGCTTCAGTCGTCGATCTGCGACTGCAGGTAGTTGGGCAGCGTGACGGCGTCGATCAGGCCGAGCTGGGTTTCGAGCCAGTCGATGGCCTCCTCGCAGGCCTCCAGCAGCTCCTGCAGCAGGTCGCGGCTCACGTAGTCGGCCTCGGCCTCGGCCAGCGCGACGGCCTCGACCAGCAGCGGGCGCTGGATATCGCGCTCGTAGCGCAGGTCGTTGGCGAGGCACTCGGCCACGTTCTCGCCGATCAGGAGCTTGCCCAGGTTCTGCAGGTTGGGCAGCCCCTCGAGGAAGAGGATGCGGCCGATCAGCTCGTCGGCCTCCTTCATCACCCGGATCGACTGCTTGTAGTTGTACTCGTTGAGCCGCTCGAAGCCCCAGTTGCCGAACATGCGGGCGTGCAGGAAATACTGGTTGATCGAGGTCAGCTCGTTGGTCAGCACCTTGTTGAGCATGCCGATGATGGTTTTGTTGCCCTTCATGGTGGCGCCTCCTCAGACCGAGCCGGACGGGGCGGGCCCCATCTGGCTCTGCAGGTAGTTGGGCAGGCCGACCGCGTCGATCAGGCGCAGCTGCTTCTCGAGGTAGTAGGCGTGGTCCATCTCGGTGTCTTCGAGCTGGACCAGCAGCATGTCGCGGCTCACGTAGTCGCGGGCCTGCTCGCAGGCCGCGATGGCCTTCTTGAGTTCGCCCACCACGTGGTATTCGAGCGCCAGGTCGGCCTTCAGCATCTCGGGCACGGTCTGCCCGACGCTCATCGGCTGGCGCTTGTCCACGTGGGCCACGCCGCCGAGGAACTGGATGCGCTGGATCAGCGCGCGGGCGTGCTGACGCTCATGGTCGGACTCGTGGAGGGCCTTCTCGGCCAGCCGGCCGTAGCCCATGTCGGAATACATCTCGCCGTGGATCAGGTATTGATCGACGGCCGTGAGCTCGCCCGCCAGCAGCGTGTCGAGGATGGCGATGATGCCCGGGTCTCCGTTCATGGAAGTTCTCCTGGTAGTCCAAAACGCCAAGGCTCCCACCTCTTCACGCCCGAAGCAAGAACCCTGGCCGTCGATAGGTAAAAAGAATCGGGTTCATGGCATCAATCAATTAGACCAATCATCCTCAGTTTTCTAATATTCGTTCCGTTGTATTTCACATTTCATCCAGGAGCAAACGACATGGCGATCATCAACAGCAAAGTGAAACCCTTCCAGGCCCAGGCTTACCACAATGGCAAGTTCGTGCCGGTCTCGGATGCCGACCTGCAGGGCAAGTGGTCGATCTTCTTCTTCTACCCGGCCGACTTCACCTTCGTGTGCCCGACCGAGCTGGGCGACATGGCCGACCTGTACCCCGAGTTCCAGAAGCTGGGCGTCGAGGTGTACTCGGTCTCCACCGACACCCACTTCACCCACAAGGCCTGGCACGACGCCTCCGACACCATCAAGAAGATCAACTACCCGATGATCGGCGACCCCACCGGCGCCATCACCCGCGGCTTCGACGTGATGATCGAGGAAGAAGGCCTGGCACTGCGCGGCACCTTCGTGGTCAACCCGGAAGGCGAGATCAAGGTCGCCGAGATCCACGACCTGGGCATCGGCCGCGACGCTTCCGAGCTGCTGCGCAAGGTGAAGGCCGCCCAGTACGTGGCGAGCCACCCGGGCGAAGTCTGCCCCGCCAAGTGGAAGGAAGGCGAAGCCACCCTCGCCCCGTCCCTCGACCTGGTCGGCAAGATCTAAACTCAAGGTAGAACCCCCGCCGGCGCTGCCCGGCGAGGATTCCAGCGTCAAGCGCTCGGCCTCCGAGCGCTTCGCGACGGGATCCACCCACTTTCTGAAAGGGAGAACACCATGCTCGACGCCACCATCAAGGCCCAACTCAAGGCCTACCTCGAACGCCTGCAACGCCCCATCGAACTCGTCGCCTCCCTGGACGACAGCGCCAAGGGCCAGGAGCTCCACGGCCTGCTCACCGACATCGCCGAACTCTCCGACAAGGTCGCCCTGCGCACCAACGGCCAGCACGCGCTGCGCCCCTCCTTCGGCGTGGCCGAGCCGGGCAAAGCCCCGCGCATCCACTTCGCCGGCATCCCGATGGGCCACGAGTTCACCTCCCTCGTCCTCGCCCTGCTGCAGACCGGCGGCCACCCGCCCAAGGTCGACCAGGCGGTGATCGACCAGATCAAGGCCCTGCCCGGCAAGTTCGAGTTCGAGACCTTCATCTCGCTCTCGTGTCACAACTGCCCGGACGTGGTGCAGGCCCTCAACCTGATGGCCGTGCTCAACCCCGGCGTCACCAGCACGATGATCGACGGCGCGCTGTTCCAGGGCCTCATCGAGGAGCGCAAGATCATGGCGGTGCCCACCGTCTTCCTCAACGGTGAATCCTTCGGCCAGGGCCGCATGACCATCGAGGAGATCGTCGCCAAGCTCGACACCGGCGCCTCCGCCCGTGCCTTTGATGCGATCGGCAAGAAGGACGCCTTCGACGTGCTCGTCGTCGGCGGTGGCCCGGCCGGCTCGGCGGCGGCGGTCTACGCGGCCCGCAAGGGCATCCGCACCGGCGTGCTGGCCGAGCGTTTCGGCGGCCAGGTGATGGACACCCTGGGCATCGAGAACTTCATCTCGGTGCAGCACACCGAGGGGCCCAAGCTGGTCGCGGCGCTGGAGCAGCACGTCAAGGAATACGCGGTGGATGTGATGAACCTGCAGCGCGCCACCAAGCTGGTGCCGGGCGAGCTCATCGAGATCCAGCTCGAGAACGGCGCCACCCTCAAGAGCAAGACGGTGATCCTCTCCACCGGCGCCCGCTGGCGCGAGATGAACGTGCCCGGCGAGGCCGAGTACAAGGCCAAGGGCGTGTGCTTCTGCCCCCACTGCGACGGCCCGCTCTTCAAGGGCAAGCGCGTGGCGGTGATCGGCGGCGGCAACTCGGGCGTCGAGGCGGCCATCGACCTGGCCGGCATCGTCAGCCACGTGACTTTGCTCGAGTTCGCCGACACCCTGCGTGCCGACGCGGTGCTGCAGGACAAGCTCGCCAGCCTGCCCAACGTCACGGTGATCAAGCAGGCCCAGACCACCGAGGTGATCGGCGACGGCCAGAAGGTGACCGGCATCCGCTATAAAGACCGGGTGAGCGGCAGCGAACACGTGGTCGAGCTCGAAGGCATCTTCGTGCAGATCGGCCTCCTGCCCAACACCGACTGGCTGAAGGGCACGGTCGAGCTCTCGAAGCACGGCGAGATCATCATCGACGCCAAGGGCCAGACCTCGGTGCCCGGCGTGTTCGCCGCCGGCGACTGCACCACGGTGCCGTACAAGCAGATCATCATCGCGATGGGTGCTGGTGCCACCGCCTCGCTCAGCGCCTTCGACCACCTGATCCGCGCCTGATCGCCCCCGCCCGCAAGCCCCGCCGAGGCCCCGCCCGGCGGGGCTTTTTTGCGCCCGAGCAAGGCGCACCGGCCGTGCTTGCCCACCGGAGATTCCCGCCTATTATGAAATCAGAGCAGCTTTATCTGCCGCATAAAAATGAGCGCGCAAAGGTTTCATCGTGGATTCACCACACAAGGAGGGGGAAGCATCATGAAGATCTCGAGATCGCTGCAAGCGCTCGCGCTGTCGGGGCTGGTTTTTTGCACCGGCGCCCAGGCTGACGAACGCTCCGACCCGGGCAAGCGGGAATACATGGACCGCTGCGCCGTCTGCCACGGCCAGAGCGGCAAGGGCGACGGCGGGATGATCGACATCCTGCGGGTCGCCCCCACCGACCTCACCACCCTCAGCCGCCAGAACGGCGGGGTGTTTCCCTTCGATCGCGTCTATGCGGTGATCGACGGCCGGCAGGCCGTGAAAGGCCACGGCAGCCGGGACATGCCCGTCTGGGGCAAGGCCTACGGCAGCGAAACCGTGCGGGCCGGCGAGCACTATGGCGACATGCCCTACACCATGGAGATGTATGTTCGCGCCCGCATCCTCTCCCTCATCGACTACCTGAACCGGATCCAGCAAAAGTAAGCACCGCCGGTGCTTTACATATCTTTGCCCGGGCGTGACGGCGCCTTACACCCCTCCGGACGACCATTGCGGCACGTCTTCCCGAGGGGTTTCACCATGAACATTCAACGAAGCTGGGCCACGCCGATCGCGGCGGGCGCCTTCCTGCTGTCGGCCGTCACCGGCGTTCTCATCTTCTTCCACGTGGACAGCGGCCTCAACAAGGCCGCCCACGAATGGCTGAGCTGGCTGCTGCTCGGCGGCGTCGTACTCCACGTGCTCGCCAACCTCGGCGGCTTCAAGCGCCACTTCGCGTCCCGCGGCGGGCTGGCGGTGATGGGTGCGTTCGCCCTGGTGCTCGCCCTCAGCTTCATCACCCCGGCCGGCAAGAGCGAGCCGCCCTTCCTGGCCTCGGTGCGCGCGCTCTCCGATGCCCCGCTGTCCACCCTCGCCCTCGTCGCCGGGCAGACGCCGGAGGCGCTGCGCGCCAGCCTCGTCGCCGAGGGCCTGCAACCGACCGCCGACACCCGCAGCCTCGGCGAGCTCACCGGCCCCGACCTGCGCAAGCGCGCCCGCATCCTCGCCAAGGTCCTGGCCAACCGGGCGCCGACGGCCCGCTGAGGCCCGGGCGGCGCGGCACGCACCACGCCGCCCGCGCCCGGAGCGGCGCCGGGACGACTATCGGCATCGCTGACCTGCCTGCCGGTTTGTAGTAGTCTTGGCGCCGTTTTTGCTGTTGGACGGCTTTTTCCGGCTGTTTTTCTGTATGGCGCGAACGTCTCCGCGTACACGTTTCGATAGCGCCCAGCTCATCCGCGCCCTCTCCGCCCTGGTCGCCACCGACGTCGCCGACTCCCGGCAGTCGTTTGCCGACCGGCTGGGCCAATGGCTGGACTTCGCCGACGCGATCGCGCTGTGCTCGGCCCTCGACAGCCCGGCCGACACCCGTCCCCCCGCCACGGCAGCGCAGCCGGCACTGGGCGACGAATTCGCCCGCGTGCGCGGCGCCCTGCTCGACTCGATCAACACCGACGGCCTGCTCACCCCCGGCAAGGCGCGCATCCGGCTGCCCGCGCCGGCCTGGCACGCCGGCACCGAGGGCACGGCCGACTACCTGCCCTACCACCGCTACTACCTGGCCCACCAGCGGGACATGGGCGCCGCCATCGCCCCGCTGCGGGCCAGCCTGCGGGCCGTGCTGGCCGCGCAATCCCCGGCGCTGCGCCAGCTGGCGGCCCTCGACGGGGTGCTCGACCAGGCCTTCGCCCCGCGCGAGCGCAGCCTGCTCGCCAGCGTGCCCCAGCTGCTGGGCCGCCGCTTCGAACAGCTCCACCAGGCGCACCGCAGCGCCCTGCCTGCCGGCGCCGCCGACGACCCGGCCCGCTGGCTGGAGCCGGGCGCATGGCTCCACACCTTTTGCCAGGACATGCGCCTGGTGCTGCTGGCCGAGCTCGACCTGCGCCTGCAGCCGGTGCGGGGCCTGATGGACGCACTCAACGAGATAAAGAGACCGCAATGAACCGAACGCTTGCTTTGATGGCCTACCTGCTCGGCCTGCTGGCCGTGGGCTGGGTGGGTGCCGGCTACATCGGCCACAGCCCGCTGGCCCTCACGATGACCGCCCTGATCGGCGTGGTGTACCTCGCCGGTGGGCTTGAACTGCTGCGCTTCCAGCAGGCCACCGCCTCCCTGGCCCGGGCGCTGGAGGCCATCCCCGAAGGGCTCGCCAGCCTCGGCGACTGGCTGGGCCAGGTCCATCCCTCGCTGCACAACCCCGTGCGCCTGCGCATCGAGGGCGAACGCAGCGGCCTGCCCGGCCCCGCGGTCACGCCCTACCTGGTGGGCCTGCTGGTGCTGCTCGGCATGCTCGGCACCTTCCTCGGCATGGTCGTCACCCTCAACGGCGCGGTGCTGGCGCTGGAGAGCACCACCGACCTGCACACCATCCGCGCCGCGCTGGCCGCCCCGGTCAAGGGCCTCGGCGTGGCCTTCGGCACCTCGGTGGCGGGTGTCGCCGCCTCCGCGATGCTCGGCCTGGTGTCCACCCTGTGCCGCCGCCAGCGCCTGCTCACCGGGCAGCGGCTCGACGCCCGCATCGCCGGCGCGCTGTGCGGCTTCTCGCTCGGCCACCAGCGCCAGGAAGCCTTCAAGGCCATCCAGGCCCAGGCCCAGGCGCTGCCCGAAGTGGTGACCACCCTGCAAACCATGATGGCCCAGCTCGAACGCCACAACCAGCAGCTGGCCGACCGCCTGCTCGCCGGCCAGGAGAGCCATTACCGGGAGGCCAAGGGCGTCTACACCGCGCTCGCCGCCTCGGTGGATCAGTCCCTCCGCGACAGCCTCAGCCACAGCGCCCGCCTGACCGGCGAGGCGATCCAGCCGGTGGTCGAAGCCACCATGGCCGGCATCGCCCGCGAAACCAGCAGCCTGCGCGAAACCCTCACCGACACCGTGGCGGCCCAGCTCGACGGCCTCGCCGGACGCTTCGACAGCACCGTCACCACGGTCGCCGATACCTGGACCACCGCCCTCGCCCGCCACGAGCAGACCAGCAACGCCCTGCAAACCGGTCTCGACGCCACCCTCGGGCGTTTCACCGACTCCTTCGAAGCGCGTTCCGCCGGCCTCCTGGCCAGCGTCGAGAACACCCACGCCAGCCTCCAGGCCACCACCGCCCAGGCCCTCGCCGACATCCACGCCGAAACCCGCAGCCTCCACAGCGGCCTCGCCAGCAAGGTCGAAGCCCAGCTCGACGGCATGGCCAACCGCTTCGACAGCGCCGTCACCACCGTCGCCGACG
>JAKLLM010000420.1 GCA_023150125.1 Zoogloea sp. | reverse complement strand
GCAAAAGTAAAAATCCAGTCCCGGAAAAATATGACGACCCGTCAGAAAGGTCTACACGCGATTTTTTCGGGGGTGGTAGGGGTGAAGAGACCCCTGAAAACAAGGTTTATGACGGCTCGAAATAGTTTTGCATCACCCTGTTAGCGGTTCATCCCCGGCGCACGGCCGCTTATGCGGATGTGGCGGCCCGTGCCCTGCTGTCTCATCCGCATGCGAGGTGCCGAATGACGCTCAATGTGGATCTTCGCCAGGTGATCCATGCCCTGGCGGATGCGCTCGACCTGGTCGGCGTCGACGACGTGGCCCACGGCAAGCGGGTCGGCGTGATGGCTGCCGAGTGCGGGCGGGCTGAAGGCCTGGGGGCGGATGAGATCGCCTTTCTGTTCGAGCTCGGCATGCTCCACGACATCGGGGTGTCGTCCACCCGCGTGCACGGGCATCTGGTCGAGAGCTTCGACTGGAGCGGCGCCCAGACCCACTGCCAGGTGGGCTACGAGCGGGTCAGGGGGTTCGCGCCGCTCGCCGCGATGGCGCTGCCCATCCTCTACCACCACACCCGCTGGGACGCCCTGCAGGCCATCCCGCTGCCCGCCCGTAGCAAGCGCCAGGCCAACCTCATCTACCTGGTCGACCGGGTCGATGCGCTGGCTGCGCCGCACTACGGCGACAAGGCGCTGCTGTTGTTCACCGATGAGATCCGCGCCCGGATCGCCGAGCACGCCGGCACCTACTTCGCGCCCGAGCTGGTCGAGATCTTCCTCGAGGCCTCCCGCGCCGAGGCCTTCTGGCTGATGCTGGAGCCGCGTTCCCTCGAGGCGCTGCGGCCCGACACAGTGGGCCGCAGCGAGCTCTTCGCCGCCAAGGCCGGCGAGCTGCGCCAGCTGGGCGAGATCTTCGCGCGCATCGTCGACGCCAAGAGCCCGTTCACCGCCGAGCACTCGGTGGGCGTCGCCGGGCTGGCGCGCTACCTCGGCGAGCGCCTCGGCCTCGATGCCGACACCTGCGACCAGCTCGAGATCGCCGCGCTGCTGCACGACCTGGGCAAGCTGCGGGTGCCCGACGAAGTCCTCGACAAGCCGGGCCGCCTGGACGCCCGCGAGCGCAAGATCATCAACGCCCACAGTTTTGAAACCTACCGCATCCTGCGCGGCATCCGTGGCTTCGAGGAGATCGCCCTGTGGGCTGCCTGCCACCACGAAGAGCCCGACGGCAGCGGCTACCCCTTCCACCTCGTGGCCGACGCGACGCCGCTTCCGGCCCGCATCCTGCGCGTCGCCGACATCTTCCAGGCGATGGTGCAGGAGCGCCCCTACCGGCAGGGGATGGACGACGGCGCGGTGGCCCGCTTCATGGCTGAGCTGGTGGCGGCCGGCCGCTGCGAGGCCCGGCTGGTGGATGCCCTGCTCGCCGACCTGCCCGAGGCGCGGCACCGGGCCTGCCCCGGCGCGGCCGTGGTGCACCAGGCCGCCTGAAGCCGCTTCCGGCGCCTCAGGCGCCCGCTGGCACGGCGCGCTGCATCCGGCCGGTCACGTAGCCGCACATGCCGCGGGCGAGCTCCTCCTCGCCCACGAACACCTCGCCCAGCTTCTCGCCCCGCAGCATGGCCGCGGCGTCCTCGGTGTCGCTGCGCAGCACGATCTCGATGTCGGGGTTCAGCTTGCGGGCGATGTCCACCATCTGCCGGCTGGCCAGCGTGTCGGGCGTGGTCACCACCAGCATCGCGGCGCGGGTGATGTGGGCCTGGACCAGCACGATCGGGTCGGACGCATCGCCCGACACCGCGGCGCGCCCGGCCGCGCGCAGTTTCTCGACCACCTCCCGGTTGCTGTCGGCGACGATGCACGGGATGTGGCGCTCGG
>JAKLLM010000419.1 GCA_023150125.1 Zoogloea sp. | reverse complement strand
CGGGCCGCTACCCAGCGGACGCCGGTGCCGCCCGCTCCCCAGCCGGCTCCGCGCCCGGCGCCGGCCCGCGCCCCCGAGATGCAGCCCTTCAACCCGCCCCGGGTCGAGCTCAACCGCGACGTGTTCAATGCGGCCTCGGCCCAGGTCCGCCGGCCGCCGGCCGAGCCCGCCGCGCCCCCGGCCGCCCGTTCGCCCCTGCGCAGCGAGGTGCCCCGGCAGCCCGAGGCAGCCCAGCGCCAGCGCCCGACCGGCGTCGAAGAGGAAGCCCGCATCCGCGCCCTCGAATCCGCCAACACCCACATGGCCAGCGAGCTCGCCGCCATCCGCGGGATGATCGAGCGCCAGCTGGCCGGCTTCGCCTGGGGCGAGATGAGCCGCAGCAGCCCCGGCCGCACCCGCCTGATCGGCGATCTCCTCGAGGCCGGCTTCTCGGCCAGCCTCGCCCGCGAGCTCGCCGAGGAGGTGCCCGAAGAAGAAAGCCCCGAGAACGCCCACCGCCTGCTGCACCGGGCACTGTCCGGGCGTTTCCGCTCGATGGGCGGCGAGGACGACATCGTCGATCGCGGTGGCGTGTTCGCCCTGGTCGGCCCCACCGGCGTCGGCAAGACGACCACCACCGCCAAGCTGGCCGCGCGCTGCGTGGTGCGCCACGGCGCCGACAAGCTGGCCCTGATCACCACCGACAGCTACCGGATCGGCGCCCACGAGCAACTGCGCATCTACGGCCGCATCCTCGGCGTGCCGGTGTATGTGGTGCGCGATGCCACCGAGCTGCGCGAGACCCTGGCCAGCCTGCGCGACAAGTTCATGGTGCTCATCGACACCATGGGCATGAGCCAGCGCGACAAGATGGTCGCCGAGCAGAGTGCCATGCTCACCGGCGCCGGCAAGCTGTCGCGCCTCCTGCTGCTCAACGCCACCTGCCGCGGCGACACCCTTGACGACGTGATCAAGGCCTACGGCGGCGACGACCTGGCCGGCGTGATCCTCTCCAAGATGGACGAGGCGATGTCCCTGGCGCCGGTGGTCGATGTGGCCATCCGCCACCAGCTCGACGTCTTTTACGTGGCCAACGGCCAGCGGGTACCGGAAGACCTGCACATGCCCGACCGGGAAGCCCTCGTCGACCAGGCGCTGCGCGAGCTGCCGGCAGCCTCGCCGTTTCGGCTCGACGCGCTCGAGGCCGGCCTGATCATGGCTTCGGCAGGGCAGACCGACGTTGCCCACGCGCGGGGAGGTCTCTGATGCTGCACGCCTCCGATCAGGCCGCCGGCCTGCGCCGCCTCTTCCGTCGTGCCCCGTCGGCCGTGGTGGCCTTGTTCGCATCGGGCCGCACGCCGCGTCAGCTCGCCGTGCAGACCCTCGTGGCCCTCACCGAAGGCGCCCGCCGGGTGGTCGCGATCGACGAGCACGCGCCGGAGCATGGCTCGCTGCTGGCCGCCTTCGGCTACCCCGAAGGCGGCGATCTGCTGGGCGCCCTGCAGGGCCGCGTCGAGGTCACCGAGACCATGCGCGAAGTGGCCGACGGACTGTGGGTGGTGCCGGCCGCGGCCACCGTGCAGGCCGTTGCGCTGCTCGACGATGCACACCACGCCCGCCTCGAGGCCGGCATTTCCGAGCTGCAGCGGCGGGCCGACCTGCTGGCGATCCACACCGTCGGCGACGCCCGCAACCTTACGCCCTTCGCCCGCGCGGCCGGGCGGCGGCTGCTGGTCGTCGAGGCCAGCGGCGTTGGCGCCCGGGGCGCCTGCCAGTGGGTCAAGGGCCTCGCCGCGGCGGGGGCCGGCTCGCTGGAAGTGGCGGTCAGCGGTGCCCGCGACCGGGCCGACGCCACGGCGCTGTTCGCCAGCCTGCAGGACTTCACCTCACGCCACGTGGGCC
>JAKLLM010000023.1 GCA_023150125.1 Zoogloea sp. | reverse complement strand
ATCAATGCCCTGGCTGGCCGCGCCATCAGCGGGACCCCGATCCGGCCGGACGAGCTCGCCCATTCCCTCGACGGGCTCAGCCGCTATGCCGCGCACCACTTCGCGACGGAGGAGGCGCTGATGGAGCGGGCTGGGCTGGACCCCCGCCACATCGGGCCCCATCGCAAGGCCCACGCGGATTTCGTCTCCCAGGTCGAGGCGATGCGCCTTACCAGCGACCCGACGGCGGTCCTGCCGGGGCTGTACAACTTCGTCACCAGCTGGCTGAGTTTCCACATCCTGGACACCGACCAGAGCATGGCGCGGCAGCTGCGCGCCGTGGCGGCCGGTCTGGCGCCGGAGCAGGCCTTTGCCGCCGATCAGGCCCAGGGCCGCGACCCGGGCAGCACGGCGCTGATCGCCGCGGTGCGCAGCCTGCTTGGCCTGGTGGCCGACCGCAACAAGGAGCTGCAGAACATCAACTCGAGCCTCGAGGCCCGCGTCGCCGAGCGCACCGCGGCCCTGACCGCGGCCAATCGCGATCTGCTCGCAACCCAGCAACGCCTCCGCGAAGCAGACCGCCTCGCTGTGGTCGGCCAGCTGGCCGCCGGGGTCGCCCATGAAATAAACAACCCCCTTGGCTTCATCACGGCCAACCTGCGCACCCTGCACCAGTACGCCAAGCGCCTGCTTGCCCTGACCGAAGAGGCCGGCCGGCTGGCCGAGGCCGGCGGGCAGGGCGGTGCCTGGCAGGCCTTGCGAGGGGCTGCGGACGTCGATTACCTGGCCGCCGACCTGCCGGGCCTCTTCGACGAGTGCTCCGGCGGCCTGCAACGGGTTGGCGAGATCGTCCAGGTGTTGCAGGGGCTGGCCAGCCCGGGGCTGCTGGCGCTCGCTCCGGTGCCGATGGCGCCGCTGCTCGACGCAGCGGTCGCGGCGACGGCCTGCAGCCGCCAGCCTGGCCAGGTGTTGCAGCGAGATTATGCTGCGCTGCCGGTGATTCCTGCCAACGCGGCCTTGCTCGGCAGTGCCCTGGAGGCGCTGCTCCACAACGCCGCCCAGGCTCTTGGTGGCTCGGCCGGCCGCATCGTGCTGCGCGCACGGGAGCATGGGGATGAGCTGGTGATCGAGATCGAGGACAACGGCTGCGGCATGGACGAGGCGACCCGGGTGCGCGTCTTCGAGCCCTTCTTCACGACCCGCCCAGTGGGGCAGGGGCGGGGCCTCGGGCTGTCGTCGGCTTTGCGCATCGTTGCCAGCCATGGCGGCCGGATCGCCGTGCGCAGTGCGCCTGGCCGCGGCTCGTGCTTCCGGATCAGCTTGCCCCTCAATCGATCCGATCGACCCCATTGAAAACAAAACCCGGCTGGAGCCGGGTTTTGCCTTGGGAGAGGGGCTGGTTCAGCGTCGGCCGCCGGCGAGGGCGCGAAGCCGCGCGACGCGCTCCTCGGTGGCCGGGTGGGTGCTGAACAGCCCGCGGAGGCCGCCGCCCGAGAGCGGGTTCATGATCATCATCTGGCCGGTTTCCGGGTGGGCCTCGGCGGTCGGCATCGGGATGCCGCGGGCAAAGGCGTCGATCTTCATCAGCGCGTCGGCCAGGGCGTGCGGGTCGTTGGCGATCTCGGCGCCACCCCGGTCGGCCTCGAACTCACGGGCGCGGGAGATCGCCATCTGGATCAGGCTGGCCGCCAGCGGGGCGAGCAGCGACACCGCGATCGAGGCGATCATGTTGGTGGGGCGGCCTTCCTCGTCGCGGCCGCTGAAGAACATCGCGAAGTTGGCCAGCGCCGAGATCGCACCGGCCATCGTGGCCGAGATCGTCGAGATCAGGATGTCGCGGTGCTTCACGTGGGCCAGCTCGTGGGCCATCACGCCGCGCAGCTCGCGCTCGGAGAGCATCTGCAGGATGCCGGTGGTGGCCGCGACGGCGGCGTTCTCGGGGTTGCGGCCGGTGGCGAAGGCGTTGGGCTGGTCTTCGTGGATGATATAGACCTTGGGCATCGGCAGCTGCGCCCGGCCGGCGAGCTCGCGCACCATGTTGTAGAGGTAGGGCGAGGAGGTCTCGTCGACCTGCTGCGCGTTGTACATGCGCAGCACCATCTTGTCGGAGTTCCAGTAGGCGAAGATGTTCATCGCGCCGCCGAAGACCAGCGCCAGCAGCATGCCCTGCTTTCCGCCCAGCATCATCCCGATCGCACCGAAGAGGGCGATGATGCCGGCCATCAGGATCGAGGTTTTCAGCCAGTTGCCAAACATTTTTGACTATCCATCCTTTCGGGATGCTAAGTGGGGAACCGACGGTTAGATGGTGCCGGCCGCAGAAGATTCAACCGGCCGGCACGTTTTTTCAGTCGAATCGGCTACCCGCCGCGATCGGCATGCCGCGCAGGAAATCGGCGGCGGGCAGGCGCTTGCCGCCGGGTTTTTGCAGCTCGGTGATGCACAGCGCGCCTTCGCCGCAGGCGACGATCACGCCGGCGCCTTCGGCCAGCAGGACCTCGCCCGGCGTGCCGCTGGCGTCGATGGCGCGCGCGCGCCACAGTTTGACCGGCGTCTGTTGCAGCGTGGCGACGGCCCCGGGGAAGGGGTTGAAGGCGCGGATCGCGCGCTCGATCTCGGCGGCCGGGCGGCTCCAGTCGACATTGGCTTCGGCCTTGCCGATCTTGGCGGCGTAGGTCACGCCGTCGGCGGGCTGGGGCGTGGCGGTGAGGCCGCCCGGCAGCGCCCGCAGGGCCTCGACGATCATCTCGGCGCCCAGCTGGGCGAGGCGGTCGTGAAGGCTGCCGGTGGTGTCGTCGGCGTGAATGGATTCGGCGCGGGAGAGCAGCATCGGGCCGGTGTCGAGGCCGGCATCCATCTGCATGATGGTGATGCCGGTTTCCGCGTCGCCAGCCTGGATCGCCCGGTGGATGGGGGCGGCGCCGCGCCAGCGCGGCAGCAGCGAGGCGTGGATGTTGAGGCAGCCGTGGCGCGGCAGGTCGAGCACGGCCTGGGGCAGGATGATGCCGTAGGCGGCCACCACCAGCACGTCGGCCTGCACCTCGGCGAGCGGCGCCTGCTGCTCGGGCGTGCGCAGCTTCTCGGGCTGATGCACCGGGATGCCGGCGGCCAGCGCGACCCGCTTCACCGGGCTGGGCTGCAGCTGCATGCCGCGGCCGGCCGGGCGGTCGGGTTGGGTGAGGACGAGGGGCACGTCGAAGCCGGCGGCGAGGATGGCTTCGAGGGCGGCGGCGGCGAACTCGGGGGTTCCGGCGAAGGCGACTTTCATCAGGCGGTGATCCGGGCCTTCTTGGCCAGTTTGCCCTTGATCCGGGTCTGTTTGAGCTGGGACAGGTATTCGACGAAGACCTTGCCGTCGAGGTGGTCGAGCTCGTGCTGCACGCACACCGCCAGCAGGCCCTCGGCGTCGAACTCGATGGTCTCGCCCTTGGGGTTCAGGGCGCGCACGCGCACCTTCTCGGCGCGGGATACCTTGTCGTAGATGCCGGGCACCGACAGACAGCCTTCTTCACACACCTGTTCGCCGGAGCGGGCGATGATCTCGGGGTTGATCAGGGCCAGCAGGCCGGATTTGTCCTCGGAGACGTCGATCACGACGACGCGCTTGTGCACGTCGACCTGGGTCGCCGCGAGGCCTATGCCGGGGGCTTCGTACATGGTTTCGGCCATGTCGCTGACCAGCTTGCGGATCTCGTCGTTCACCTCGGCAACCTGGGTAGCGCGGGTGTGGAGGCGGGGGTCGGGGTAACGGAGAATGGGTAGGAGAGCCATAAAGATTGCCGGATTAAGACTTTACGTGCAGAATTTTGAGCCAAATCTGGGATGCTCGCGTCGTGACGACGCTGGCGTCAGGCTCTGCACATCAGACCGCTGAAAGCGCGCGAAATTCGAAAGCGAGCAAAATTTCAATGATTCGCATTATATCCGCCCTCCTGATTGGCGTCGCCGCTCTGGTTCCTGCAGGTGCCGGTGCCGCCGGCCCGATCCAGATCGCCGACGGCGCGCCCGACAGCCACGAAGTGGTGCCCGGCGATACCCTGTGGGGTATTTCCGGCAAGTTCCTCAAGGAGCCCTGGCGCTGGCCCGAAGTCTGGCGCCTCAACCGCGAGCAGATCCGCAACCCGCACCTGATCTACCCGGGCCAGATGATCTTCCTCGACCGCCGGGGGCCGACCCTCAGCCTGGGGCGGCGCATCGGCCAGGGCGGCAGCAATCGCGCCCTCTACGAAAAGCGCTTCCCGCAGGTTTATTCCGAACCTGCCAGGGCGGCGATCCAGAGCATTCCGGTGCGGGCCATCGCACCCTTCCTCACCGAGCCGCTGGTGGTGAGCGATGAAGAGGACAAGGGCGCCGGGATCATCGTCGCGACCCAGGAAGGCCGGGTGTTCACCAGCGCCGGCGACACCATCTTCGCCACCCGCATCACCCCGGGTGTGCCCACCTGGAATATCTATCGCAAGGCCAAGCCCCTCCGCGATCCGGTGTCCGGCGAGGTCCTCGGCTACGAAGCCACCTACCTCGGCCAGGCGCGGGTCACCTCCGAGGCAGGCGTGCTGTCTCCCGACGACGCCGCGGCCAGGGCCGACGACGGCAAGACGCCGATCCCCGCCGGCCTCCTGGTGAGCAGCTCGAAGCAGGAGATCGGCAAGGGCGACCGCCTGCTGCCGGCCGGCCGGCCCGAGCTGCTCAGTTACGTGCCCCACGCGCCCGAGCAGGACGTCGACGGCCGCGTCGTCTCCATCGTCAATGGCGTCGCCGAGACCGGCCGCTACAACGTGGTGTCCCTCAGCCTCGGCAAGCGGGAGGGGATCGAGGTCGGGCATGTCCTGTCGCTCCATCGCAACCGGGGCAAGGCCGTGTACCGCGAAGACGACGTGGGTGCGCCGCAACAGTTCCAGCTGCCCGAGCAGCGCTATGGCCTGGTCTTCGTGTTCCGCGTGTTCGAGCGCATCTCCTACGGGCTGGTGATGGAGAGCGTCGGGCCGGTGACGGTGGCCGACAGCGTCCGCAAGCCCTGACCGCCTCCGGCCTGCCTTGCTGTCCAGCGATCCCCGGGCGCCCTGGCTGCGCCTGATCCTCACCCCCGGGGTCGGGCCCGGTCAGCAGCGCCAGCTGCTGGCGGCCTTCGGCCCACCGGAGCGCATCTATGCCGCCGGGCATTCGGCCATCGCGGCGGTGGTCGGCGGCCCCGCTGCCCGCACCCTGCTCGACCACGACGCCACCCCGGCGGTCGAAACCGCCCTCGAATGGCTGTCCCAGCCCGGCAACAGCCTGCTGACCCTCGGCGACGAAGCCTATCCGCCCGCGCTCCTCGAGATCCCCGACCCGCCCGTCGCGCTGTACGTGAAGGGCGACGCGGCGCTGCTGTCGCGGCCCTCACTGGCGGTGGTCGGGGCCCGCAACGCCACGCCCCAGGGCGAGGCCAACGCCGAGTCCTTCTCCCGCGCGCTGTCGGAGGCCGGGTTGTGCATCGTCAGTGGCCTGGCGCTGGGCATCGACGCCGCTGCCCACCGGGGCGGCCTGGCCGGCCCGGGTTCCACGGTGGCCGTCATCGGCACCGGCGCCGACCGCATCTACCCGGCACGCAACGCGGCGCTGGCCCGGCAGATTGCCGAGGCGGGGGCGATCATCAGCGAGTTTCCCCTCGGCATCGGCCCGCTGGCCCACAACTTCCCGCGCCGCAATCGCCTCATCGCCGGGCTGGCCCAGGGGGTGCTGGTGGTCGAGGCGGCCTTGAAGAGCGGTTCGCTGATCACCGCGAGGCTGGCCACCGACTGCGGTCGCGAGGTTTTCGCGATTCCCGGTTCGATCCATTCGCCGGTCGCGCGGGGTTGCCACCAGCTGATCCGCGACGGTGCCAAGCTCGTCGAGACTGCCGTCGATATCCTCGATGAATTGCGTCTGGCGCCTCGCGAAGCCGCACCGCAGCTTGCTTCGGCACCCGACGACGCGGAGGGTGACGAGGCGCTGGTGATTGGTGCAATGGGGCACGATCCGGTGGACATGGATGCCCTGGTGCAGCGCACCAACTTGACGGCGGAAGCGCTCTACGCCATTCTGCTTGCGCTGGAGCTTGACGGACGGGTGTCGCGCCTGCCCGGAGGGCGTCTCCAGCGCCTCTGAAATCGACCGGCCTCTGGCCCCGCGAGCCATGTTCGACATCCTCGTCTACCTCTTCGAGAACTACGTTCACGCCGATGCGTGCCCCGAGCCCGCACAACTGGCACGCAAGCTCACCGCCGCGGGTTTCGAGGAAGAAGAAATCGCCGATGCCCTCGAATGGCTGTCGGGCCTGCGCCAGATGGCCGACGGCGAGAGCCCGTCCCATTGCGCCCGTCCCGGCTCGCTGCGTGTCTATGCCCGGGACGAACTCCTGCGCCTGGGCGTCGAGTGCCGCGGCTTCCTGCTGTTCCTCGAAAACTCCGGCATCCTCGACGCCGCCTGCCGCGAGATGATCGTCGAGCGTGCGCTGGCCCTGGGTGAGACCGAGATCGAACTCGAGAACCTCAAGGTCATCGTGCTGATGGTCCTGTGGCAGCAGGACAGGCCCATCAACGGCCTGATCCTCGACGAACTCCTCAACGAGGCCGACGAGCCCGACGAGGACATCGAGGCAATCGTCCTGCATTAGCCCCGCCCCCGCTTGCAAGCCCGGCGCAGCCTTTCGTATGATGCGCCGCTCCCCCATAACCAGAGTCAGGCGTCTTCGGTCGCACCACGGGCATGAGCAAGCAACTGATCATCGCTGAGAAACCTTCGGTTGCGGCGGACATCGCCCGCGCCATCGGTGGCTTCACCAAAGAAAAAGATTACTTCGAGTCGGAGCACTACGTGCTCTCGTCGGCGGTCGGGCATCTGCTCGAGCTCACCGTGCCGGCCGAGTTCGAGGTCAAGCGCGGCAAGTGGTCGTTTGCGCACCTGCCGGTGATCCCGCCGCACTTCGCGCTGAACCCCATCGAGAAGACCGAGGACCGCCTCAAGCTGCTCACCCGGCTCATCAAGCGCAAGGACGTCACCGGCCTGATCAACGCCTGTGACGCGGGGCGCGAGGGCGAGCTGATCTTCAGCTTCATCGTCCAGCATTCGGGCACCAGCAAGCCCGTGCAGCGCCTGTGGCTGCAGTCGATGACCGCCACCGCGATCCGCGACGGCTTCTCCCAGCTGCGCGCCGCCTCGGACGTCGAGGGCCTGCGCGAGGCCGCGGTGTGCCGCGCCGAGAGCGACTGGCTGATCGGCATCAACGGCACCCGGGCGATGACCGCCTTCAACTCCAAGACCGGCGGCTTCCACCTCACCACCGTCGGCCGCGTGCAGACGCCCACGCTGGCGATCGTCGTCGAGCGCGAGGAGAAGATCCGCGCCTTCAAGCCCACCGACTACTGGGAGCTCGAGGCCAGCTTCGGCTGCCAGGCCGGCGCCTATGCCGGCCGCTGGTTCGACGAAGGCTTCAGGAAGCCCGAGGAGGGCGCCCCGCTGGCGGAGCACGCCACCGCCTTCCGGCTGTGGGACAAGTCCCGCGCCGAGGCCATCAAGGCCAAGTGCGAGGGCAAGCCGGGTACGGTGGAAGAAGAATCCAAGCCGTCCACCCAGCTCTCGCCGCTGCTCTTCGACCTCACGTCCCTGCAGCGCGAGGCCAACGGCCGCTTCGGCTTCTCGGCCCGCACCACGCTGCAGCTGGCCCAGGCCCTCTACGAAAAGCACAAGGTCCTCACCTACCCGCGTACCGACGCCCGCGCGCTGCCCGAAGACTACGTGGGCCAGGTCAAGGGCATCCTCGGCGGCCTGCCCGACACCTACGCGCCGTTTGCCAACGAGATCGTCAAGCACGGCTGGGCCAAGCCCAACAAGCGCATCTTCAACAACGCCAAGATCTCCGACCACTTCGCGATCATCCCCACCGGCACGGCGCCCAAGAGCCTCTCCGAGGCCGAGGCCAAGATCTACGACCTCGTCACCCGGCGCTTCCTGTCGGTGTTCTACCCGGCGGCCGAATACCGCGTCACCACCCGCATCACCCGGGTCGAGGGCGAAGCCTTCAAGACCGAGGGCAAGATCCTCGTCAATCCGGGCTGGCTGGCGGTGTATGGCAAGTCCGCCGCGGTCAGCGAGGACGAGGGCGGCGCGCCGCAGCTGGTGGCCGTCGAGCCCGGCGAGAAGGTGAGCACCGACGAGGTCCTGCTGAAGGCCCTGGTCACCAAGCCGCCTGCACGCTTCAACGAAGCCACGCTGCTGTCGGCCATGGAAGGCGCCGGCAAGATGGTCGACGACGAGGAGCTGCGCGCCGCGATGGCCGGCCGCGGCCTCGGCACCCCGGCCACGCGGGCCCAGATCATCGAGAACCTGATCGGCGAGACCTACATGCTGCGCGACGGCAAGGAGCTCATCCCGACCGCCAAGGCCTTCTCGCTGATCACCCTGCTGCGTGGCCTCGGCACCAACGAACTCACCTCGCCCGAGCTCACCGGCGAGTGGGAGCACAAGCTCGCCCAGATGGAGCGTGGCGCCCTGTCCCGCGCCGAGTTCATGGAGCACATCCAGGCGATGACCCGCGACATCGTCGAGCGGGCCAAGCGCTACGAATCCGACACCGTGCCCGGCGATTTCGCCACCCTTTCCACGCCTTGCCCGAAGTGCGGCGGCGTGGTGAAGGAGAACTACAAGAAGTTCGCCTGCCAGAGCTGCGACTGGAGCGCCTGGAAGATCGTCGCCGGCCGCCAGTTCGAGATCGACGAGATCGAAGCGCTGCTGTCCACCGGCCGGGTCGGCCCGCTGCTGGGCTTCCGCAACAAGATGGGGCGGCTCTTCAACGCCGAGATCCGCCTCAACGACGACAAGCAGCCCGAGTTCGACTTCGGCCAGCCGAAGGAGGACGAGAGCGCCGAGCCGGTCGATTTCTCCGACCAGCAGCCCCTGGGCGCCTGCCCGAAGTGTGCCTCGCGGGTCTTCGAGCACGGCCTGTCCTACGTCTGCGAGAAATCCGTCGGGCCGGGCAAGTCGTGTGACTTCCGCTCCGGCAAGATCATCCTGCAGCAGCCCATCGAGCGCGAGCAGATGCACAAGCTCCTCGAGACCGGCAAGACCGACCTGCTCCGCGGCTTCGTCTCCAGCCGCACCAAGCGCAAGTTCTCGGCCTTCCTGGTGCGGGGTGATGACGGCAAGGTCGGCTTCGAGTTCGAGAAGAAGGAGCCCAAGGCCACCAAGGCGCCGGCCGAGAAGAAGCCCGCCGCCCGCAAGAAGGCAGCCTCCGAGTAGGCCGGACCGCCGACGTAAAAAAGCCCGCCACTCCCGGCGGGCTTTTTTGTGGGCGCGCTGCGCTCAGGCGAGGGCTGCGACGATGGTGTCGCGGAAGTCGTCGATCTCGGCGTCGGTGGTGCCGAGGAAGACCTTGGCGTCGTCCAGCGCGCGCGCGCTCACGATGTCCGCGTCCTCGACGAAGTCGCTGATCACGTGCTCGGCGATCTGGGTGACCGCGATCAGGGCCAGGGCGCCGGCCGGCAGCTCCTTCTCGGGCAGGATGTAGACTTCCGGGTCGTGGTGGTAGCGGATCGCCGCGGCGATCGTGGGCGGCAGCCCCCAGCTGCGGGCCAGCAGCCAGCCGACCACCGCGTGGTCGCATTTGAAGCGCTGCTGTTCCTGGGCGATCAGGGTGGCAGCGCGGTCCTGCGAGGCGGCATAAACGGCGGCGTAGTCCGGGAAGTTGGACAGCATCACCGGGATCGCCGCATCGTGGAACAGGGCGTAGGTGTAGGCGCTCTCGGGGGAGATGCCCACGTGCTTGCGTGCCAGCACGCCGGTGGCGAGGGCCAGGGTCGACGCGCGGGACCAGAACTTCTCCATCAGGGGGGTGGGCGGGTTGCCGGACGCATTGCGCAGGGCGACCGCGATCACCACGTTCAGGATGTTGCTGATGCCCAGTCGGCTCACCGCCTGCTGCACGCTGCGGACAGGTGCCGCGCTGCCGAAGATCGGCGAGTTGGCCAGCTTCACCGACATCGCCGACATGCCCACGTCGGACGACAGGATGCGGGTGAGTACCTTGATGGAAGGGTCGTCGCGCTGGGCCTCGAACATCACCTCGTTGACGATGGCCGGGCAGGCGGGAATGCGGATGCTGGCGAGGACTTCCTCGAGTTCCGCATGGGAAGGCGCTTGGAGTAAGGTGTCTGTATTCATGGCGATGGGTGCCTGCAATGCTGGGTTCTGAACGCTCTCAAGAAACAACTATCCATCCGGAGGTTGCGGCCCGCCATGTCGGCCTGCCCGTTTGCCAGGGGCGCCGGGTGGGCTCCGCCGAGGAACGGAGGGCTGATCGATGACATGGAAGTCGCGTGCCGTGGTGACGCTCGCCAGTCTGGCTTTCGTGTCGTCCCAGACATACCTCGCCTACCTACTGGGGGGTTTACGGCCAAATATCCTGAGTCTGCAGTTAACTTTTCATGCCGGATGCTATTGGGAGATCTTAAGCCAATGGGGTGAACCCGGGCGTGCCGCTTACCGTGGGCATTTCGGCTACGACGGAGTGCATGCGCTCATCTACGCGGTCTTCGGCTACCTGCTGGCCACCCGCGGGGGGCTGTTCGGGCCCGCCGAGCCCCGGGCCAGGGCCTGGACGGCCTGGATGTTGCCCGGGGCGGCGTTCCTCGACCTGCTCGAGAACCTGCTCCAGCTGCACATCCTGGCCGGGCCCTTCGGGGCGCAGACGGTGGCGATCCCGCTGTCGGCCCTGTGTGCTGCGGGCAAGTGGGGGCTGGTGCTCTGGTTCGCGCTGGCGATCGGGCGCCGCCTGGTGTCTAAATTGGGAACTTGAGGACGTGCGTCACGGGGAATCGGTGGACGCCTTGTGTATAAATGTTAGCCGACGAAACGTACGAAAGCGTCTCCCACCCAAATGACCCAGCAGTCCCGATCCGGCGGTTCTCCGGCCGAGCGGGCAGAGGCCCTTTTGACCCGCAGCCGGAGCCGCTTCCTGCAAGCGCTCCGCGAGGCGGCGGAGGAGGTCATCCACCATCCCGACTGGCTGGAGGCCTTCACCGGCGCTGCCGGCGAGTGCTTCGACGAGCTCGCCAGCCGGCGTCCGGGGCGTAGCCCCGAGGAGGCCAACGGGCTCACCGCGTCGCGGATGAACCTCGTGCACGACAACGAGGCAGGTTACTCGATCGCCCTGATCAACCTCGACCAGCGCCTGCACGACTACTGCGGGCGTGATCTGGCCGCCCTCCACATGCGCATGCGCATGCAGCTGGTCGGCACGCCGGTGGTGCTCCAGGACGAGTCGCCCCTCGGCACCGAGAGCGTCTGCCGGGCCCTGCGGGGCCTCAAGGAGGCCGAGCGCCTGAGCGCCAGCGAAGCCCAGGCCCTCCTCCAGCAGCTCGAAGAGCCCCTGCGCCGCCACCTGTCCGGTTTCTACCGGGCCTTCGAGCACGAGCTCGCCAACGAAGGCCTGGGCTCCCGCGTGCGCGGCCGCCCCCAGCATATCGAGCCGGAGCAGGAGGCGCCCGATGCGCCCGACAGCCCGGCGGCCCGGGTCAAGCTCGGCGTGCACCCGGTCGACGCGCTGCGGCTGTCGGTGCTGGCCCGCCACAAGGGCAAGCCCCAGCCCGCGGGGGGACTGGACCGCAGCCTCGCCTCGGCCCTCATCGACCGCATCGAGGCCTGGCTGGGCGAGCGCCAGCAATTCGGCGCCGGCGTCCCGGTGTCGCTGGGCGCCAGCGAGCTGGGGGCCCTGCTCAGCCCGGTCAAGGCGGCTGCCGTCGAGGTCGTCGAGACGATCTGCAGCTATGCCTTCGAGGCCCCCAGGCTGCCGCCGGCCTTCCGCTCCCTCATCGCCAGGCTGCGGGTGCCCCTGCTGCGCCTGGCGCTGCGCAGCGAGACCCTGCTCGCCGCCGAACGCCACGCCGCCCTGCGCCTGGTGGATCAGATCGCCAACCTCGGGCGCACGCTGGCCGCCGACTGCTCGCCCGATCTGCCGGTCTGCCGCGGCCTGCTCACGATCGTGAACACCCTCGTCCAGGCCCCGCGGATCTCCGACAAGGATTTCGAGGCGGCGCTCGGGTCGGTGGAAGCCCTCATCGTCAGCCGTCAGCGCAGCGCCATCGCCCGGGCGGCGGCATTCGGGAGCGAGGTCGAGCGGATGGAGCGTCGCGACGTGGCCCTGCAGCACGCCTGCCGCGCGCTCTACCTGGTGATCGGCCACGCCAAGCCCAGCCCGGTGCGCAACCTCCTCGAGAACTACTGGGTGCATGTGATCGCCAAGGTGGCCTATCGCCACGGCTCCGACAGCGCCGAATGGGCGACCCGCCTGCACACCGCCAACCGGCTGCTGGCGACGGTCGACGACAGCCAGGGCGGGCGGAGCCTGAAGCGGCGGGTGGCCGAGATCCCCTACCTGATCGAGGAGCTCAAGGAGGGCCTCACCTGGGTCGGCCTCACCGAGTCGCGCATCTGGGACGCCCTGGCGCCGTGCATGGCGCTGCACGCCAACCTGATCGCCGGCAAGCCGGCTCCCGAGTTCGTGCCGCGCCGCTCGTCCTGCCGGCCCACCTTGAGCAGCCGCTCTGAAAAGACCGGGCTGAAGGTGCTCAAGCACAAGCAGTACGTGCCGGGCGAGCTCCCGCTGCCGCCCGCCTGGGCGGCCCTCGAGGTGGGCGACACGGTCTCCGTCGCGTTGCCCGACGGCAGCGTGATGCGGGGCTTCGTGGCGATGCTTGCGCCGCTGCGGCAGGTCATCCTGATCGCCGACGGCGACCACAACATGCAGCTGGCGATCACTGCGCGGGCCTTGTCCCAGCAGGTCGAGCTGCCCGAGACGCAGTTGTTCCGGCCGGCGTCCATCGTCGACGAGGCCGCCAGCAACAAGCTGGTCCAGCCCTGAGGGGCTGACCGGCGTTCGAGGGCGCACCCGCGGCGCCCGGGCGCTCTACAATGCGGATCGCCCGCATTTCCAGCTCCTCGCCATGTGCTCCGATCCCGCCTGCCCGGCCCCCCACGCTGCCGGCTCCGACGACAGCGCCGCCATCCGCATCCGCGGCGCCCGCCAGAACAACCTCAAGAACCTGTCCCTCGACATCCCCCACCACGAACTCGTGGTGGTGACCGGCGTGTCCGGCTCGGGCAAGAGCTCGCTGGTCTTCGACACCCTGTACGCCGAGGGCCAGCGCCGCTACGTCGAGACCTTCTCGCCCTACGCGCGGCAGTTCCTCGACCGCATGGACAAGCCCCAGGTGGATCGCATCGAGGGCGTGCCGCCGGCGATCGCCATCGACCAGACCAACCCGGTGCGCACCTCGCGCTCGACGGTGGGCACGATGACCGAGCTCACCGACCACTTCAAGCTGCTCTACGCCCGGGCCGCGCGGCTGCACTGCCGCGGCTGCGGCAAGCCGGTGAAGCGCGACACCCCGGCCACGGTGTTCGCCGAGCTGTCTGCCCGCGCCGCCGCGGCCGGCGACCCGCGCCTGGTGGTGAGCTTCCCGGTCACCGTGCCGGGCAATTTCAGCGAGGACGAGATCACCGAGCTCCTCGCCCGCCAGGGCTACACCCGCATCCACGCCCGCGACGGCAGCCTGCTGCACGTGGTGCAGGACCGCTTCCGCCTCGCTGGCGCCGAGCACGCCCGGGTGATGGAGGCCCTCGAGACCGCCTTCGCCGCCGGCCACGGCCGCCTCAGCGTGCACGCGCTGGGCGAGGGCGACGAGACGCGCTGGAAGTTCAGCACCGGCCTGCACTGCGCCGACTGCGACATCGCCTACGCCGAGCCCACGCCCAGCCTGTTCTCCTTCAACTCGCCGGTTGGCGCCTGCGAAACCTGCCGCGGCTTCGGGCGGGTGATCGGCGTGGACTTCGGGCTGGTCATCCCCGACGAATCCAAGACCCTCGCCGAAGGCGCGGTGAAGCCCTGGCAGAGCCCCAGCTTCAAGGAATGCCAGGGCGACCTCGAGAAGATGGCCAGGAAGTACGGCGTGGCGATGGACATCCCCTTCCGCGACCTGCCCGCCGAGCACCGCCGCTGGGTGCTCGAAGGCGACGACAAGTGGAAGAACTGGGATTCGTCGTGGCCGCGCTACTGGTACGGCGTGCGCCACTTCTTCGACTGGCTGGAGAGCAAGGCCTACAAGATGCATATCCGGGTGCTGCTGTCGCGCTACCGCAGCTACACCGAATGCCCGGCCTGCCGCGGCGCCCGCCTCAAGCCCGATGCGCTGCTGTGGCGCCTGCCGGCGGCCACCGGCGCGCTGGCGATCCACGCGCTGATGGCCCGCCCGATCGACGAGATCGCCCCCTTCGTCGCCGACCTCGAGCTGCCCGCGCCGCTCGACGAGGCCACCGAGCTGCTGCTCGGCGAGATCCGCGGCCGCCTGCGCTACCTGCAGGACGTCGGCCTCGGCTACCTCACGCTGGATCGCCAGTCGCGCACCCTGTCGGGCGGCGAGGTGCAGCGCATCAACCTCACCACCGCGCTCGGCACTTCGCTGGTGAACACCCTGTTCGTGCTCGACGAGCCGTCCATCGGCCTGCATCCGCGGGACATCGGGCGCATCCTCGGCGTGATGGAGCGCCTGCGCGACGCCGGCAACTCGCTGGTCGTCGTCGAGCACGACCCGCAGCTGATGCTCGCCGCCGACCGCCTGCTCGACATCGGCCCCGGCCCCGGCGAGCGCGGCGGCGAGATCGTCGCCTACGGCGCGCCCACCGCCATCGCCAACGACCCCGCCTCGCTCACCGGCGCCTACCTCGCCGGCCGCAAACGCGTCGACACCCGCCGCCAGCCCCGCCCGGTGGCCTTTGATGCGCCGCGCCTCACGCTGAAGGGCGCCCGCCAGCACAACCTGCAGGGCGCCACCCTGGTGATCCCGCTACAGCGGCTGGTCGGCATCACCGGCGTGTCCGGCTCGGGCAAATCCACGCTGATCCAGGACGTGCTGTTCCCGGCGCTCGCCAAGCACTTCGGCCAGCCCTGCGATCCGCCCGGCGCCTTCGACGGGCTGGCCGGCCTCGAGCACATCAAGGGCGTGGTGATGGTGGACCAGTCGCCCATCGGCAAGAGCGCCCGCTCCAACCCGGTGAGCTACGTGGGCGCCTGGGACGCCATCCGCAAGCTCTTCGCCAACCTCGACGAGGCCAAGGAGCGCGGCTACACGCCGGGCACCTTCAGCTTCAACTCCGGCACCGGGCGCTGCCCCACCTGCACCGGCTCGGGCTTCGAGCACGTCGAGATGCAGTTTCTGTCGGACGTCTACCTGCGCTGCCCCGACTGCGACGGCAAGCGCTACCGGCCGGAGATCCTGGCCCTCGAATGGCGCGGCAGGAGCGTGGCCGACGTGCTCGAGATGACCGTCTCCGAAGCCCTCGCCTTCTTCGCCGATCAAAAGCCCGTGCTCGCCGCGCTGGCGCCGCTGGCCGACGTCGGCCTCGAATACCTGCGCCTCGGCCAGCCGGTGCCCACGTTGTCGGGCGGCGAGGCCCAGCGCCTCAAGCTCGCCGGCTACCTGGCCGAGGCCGCCCAGCTGGCGGCCAAGAAGTCGAAGAAGGGCGCCACCGGCACCGTCGGTGACGAGCCCGGCCTGCTCTTCCTGTTCGACGAGCCGACCACCGGCCTCCACTTCGAGGACGTCGCCACGCTGCTGTCGGCCTTCGAGAAGCTGCTTGATGCCGGCCATTCGCTGGTCGTCATCGAGCACAACCTCGACGTGATCGCCGCCGCCGACTGGCTGGTGGACCTCGGCCCCGAGGGCGGCAGCGGCGGCGGGCTGATCGTCGCCGAGGGCACGCCGGCCCAGCTCATCGCCACGCCGGCCTCCCACACCGGGCGGGCGCTCGCCGACTACGCCGTCCAGCTCGCCGCGCTGCAGGCGGCGCCGGTGGTGGCCGAGCCGCCGGTGCGCTACAGGGCGGTGCCCGACCCGGCGATCACCATCCGCCACGCCCGCCATCACAACCTGCAGAACGTCAGCCTCAGCATCCCGCGCGACCAGTTCACGGTGATCACCGGCCTGTCCGGCTCGGGCAAGTCCACGCTGGCCTTCGACATCGTGTTCGGCGAGGGCCAGCGGCGCTACCTGGAGTCCCTCAACGCCTACGCGCGCCAGTTCGCCCAGCCCTCGGCGCGGCCCGACGTGGACGCCATCTTCGGCATCCCGCCCACCGTCGCCATCGAGCAGCGGGTCAGCCGCGGCGGGCGCAAGAGCACCGTGGGCACCCTCACCGAGATCCAGCCCTTCCTGCGCCTGCTCTACGTGAAGCTCGGCACCCAGTACTGCCCCGACTGCGAGGTGCCCGTAACGCCCCAGAGCTTCGAGGCCATCGTCGCCCAGCTGATGCGCGACTGCGCCGGCGAGTCGGTGGGGCTGCTCGCCCCCCTGGTGGTGAACCGCAAGGGCCTGTACACCGACCTCGCCAAGTGGGCCCGCGGCAAGGGCTTCGAGCAGCTGCGCGTCGATGGCGACTACCTGCCCACCAAAAAGTGGCCACGCCTCGACCGCTACAAGGAGCACAACATCGAGCTGCCGGTGGGGCAGGTGCTGGTCGGCCCCGACACCGAAGCCGCCCTGCGCGAGCAGGTGCAGGCCGCGCTGGAGCATGGCAAGGGCGTGCTCAAGGTGAAGCGCGGCGACGCGCCGGAGGCCCCGCTCCTCACCCTGTCCACGCTGCGCGCCTGCCCCGACTGCGGCACCAGCTTCCCTGAGCCCGACCCGCGGCTGTTCTCGTATAACGCCAAGCACGGCTGGTGCCCGGACTGCTACGGCACCGGTCTCAAGATCGCCGGCCGCGTCGAAAACCCCGACGAGCTCGACCTGGGCGAGCTCGAAACCGAGACCGACGAAGCCTGCCCGAGCTGCCACGGCGCCCGCCTCAACCCGGTGGCCCGCGCGGTGCGCTTCCGCGACCTGGGCCTGCACGAGCTGGCGTCGCTGCCAGTGGGCAAGGTGTCCGGCTTCTTCGGCGGCCTCCAGCTGGCCCGCCGCGAGGCCGAGATCGGCCGCGACCTGGTGGCCGAGATCCGCGGCCGGCTCGACTTTCTGCAGCAGGTCGGCCTCGGCTACCTGGCCCTCGACCGCGCCGCGCCGACCCTCTCCGGCGGCGAGGCCCAGCGAATCCGGCTGGCGGCCCAGCTCGGCTCCAACCTCACCGGCGTGTGCTACATCCTCGACGAGCCCACCATCGGCCTCCACCCGCGGGACAACCAGCTGCTGCTCGACACCCTCGAGGCCCTGCGCGGCCGCGGCAACACGCTGCTGGTGGTCGAGCACGACGAGGACACCATCCGCCGCGCCGACCACGTGATCGACCTCGGCCCCGGCGCCGGCGTGCGTGGCGGCCGCGTGGTGGCCGAGGGGCGCCTCGCCGACCTGATGGCCGCCCCCGAATCCGCCACCGGGCGCTGCCTCCTGGCCCCGCTGCAGCATCCGCTGGCCCCGCGTCGGCCGGTGCCGGACGGGCACCCGGCGCTCATTGTGGAAGGCGCTACCCTGCACAACCTCAAGAACGTCAGCGGCCGCGTGCCCCTCGGGCGACTGACCGTGGTCACCGGCGTCTCCGGCTCCGGCAAATCCACCTTCGCCCGCGACGTGCTCCACGCCAGCCTGGCCGCCGAAGGCCCGGTGGGCTGCACCCGGCTCGCCGGCCGCGAGCTGATTGGCCGCCTGCTCGAGGTGGACCAGACCCCCATCGGCAAGACCCCGCGCTCCTGCCCGGCCACCTACATCGGCTTCTGGGACGCCATCCGCAAGCTCTTCGCCGACACCAGCGAGGCCAAGATCCGCGGCTGGACGGCCTCGCGCTTCTCCTTCAACACCGGCGCCGGGCGCTGCCCGGTGTGCGAGGGCCAGGGCCAGATCACCGTCGAGATGAACTTCCTGCCCGACGTGAAGCTGCCCTGCGAGGCCTGCGGCGGCGCCCGTTTCAACCCCGAGACCCTGGCCGTGCGCTGGAAGGGCAGGAGCGTCGCCGAGGTGCTGAACATGGCCGTCGAGGACGCGGTGGAGTTCTTCTCCGCCCACCCGTCCATCGCCCACCCGCTCAAGCTGCTGCAGGACGTCGGCCTCGGCTACCTCACCCTCGGCCAGCCCAGCCCCACGCTGTCGGGCGGCGAGGCCCAGCGCATCAAGCTGGTCTCTGAGCTCGCCAAGGTGCGCGGCCGGGCCGGTGAGTCGCCCAGCGGCCCGGGCCGCCCGCTGCCCCCTGAAAAGCACACCCTCTACGTGCTCGACGAGCCCACCGTCGGCCTCCACATGGCCGACGTGGAGAAGCTGATCCACGTGCTGCACCGCCTCGCCGCAGCCGGCCACACGGTGCTGGTGATCGAGCACGACCTCGACCTGATGGCTGAGGCCGACTGGATCATCGACCTCGGCCCGGAAGGCGGCGACGGTGGTGGCGAGATCGTCGCCGAAGGGCCGCCGGAGGCGGTGGTGCAGGTCGCCCGCTCCCACACCGGGCGCATCCTCGGCGAGTTCCTGGCTGCCCGGCGGCAGCCCGGGGGCTGATTTCTGCGGCCCGGCTCGACAAGGCGCGGGCGGGTCGCGGACAATCCTGCGACGCCGGAGCGGGTTTCCGGTGCGAAGTGATCAAGAGGTCATGAGAATGCCATTCAGCAAGAACCACCCGGCGCGCCCGGCCGCACTGCTGCTCGGCCTGCTGGCCGCCGGCCCGGCCCTGGCCGCCAGCCCGGCCGCCTGCGCCACGATCGCCGACAACACCGAGCGCCTCGCCTGCTCCGCCACCGGCCGCACCAGTGCCGCTGGCCCGGGAGCCCTCGGCGCTCTCGAAGCGCTGGGAACTCGACGCCGAGGACAAGCGGGGCACTTTCCTGATCACCCCCTACAAGCCCACCTACATGCTGCTCGGGCGATGGAGCAATTCGGCCAACCGGATGCCCACCTCACCCAACCCGGCCAACACGCTGAGCGACCCCGTCGATGTCGACCCCGCCGAGGCCAAGTACCAGATCAGCTTCAAGACCAAGCTGTGGGAGGGCCTGATCGGCCGCCACGGCGACCTGTGGCTCGGCTACACCCAGCAGTCCAACTGGCAGGTGTACAACAAGAGCTTCTCGTCGCCCTTCCGCGAGACCGACTACGAGCCCGAGCTGATGGCGGTGTTCCGCACCAACCTCGACGCCGGCCTGGGCTTCAAGGTGAAGATGCTCTCCGTCGGCCTCAACCACCAGTCCAACGGCCGCGGCCAGCCCCTGTCGCGCAGCTGGAACCGGCTGATGCTCCAGGGCGGCATCGAGAGGGGCGATTTCGCGCTGATGCTGCGCAGCTGGAAGCGCTTCGAGGAGACGGCCAGCAAGGACGACAACCCGGACATCAGCCGCTACCTCGGCTACGGCGACCTGCAGGCCACCTGGCGCCTGGATGCCCACGAACTCTCCCTCAACCTGCGGCCGGGTTTCAGCAGCCGTGGCTCGGCGCAGGTCGACTGGACCTTCCCGATCCATCGCAACCTCAAGGGCTACCTGCAGTTCTTCACCGGCTACGGCGAAACCCTGATCGACTACAACCACCGGCAGAGCACCTTCGGCCTCGGCGTGTCGCTGGTGGACTGGCTCTAGCTGCCCGCCTGGCTTGCCGGAGAGCCGCCCGGGCTGGCGGCGTCGCCTCGATGCGTGGCCCGATGGCGCAGTGTCCGGGGCGCGGGTTTGCCAGGGTTCACCCTCACCCTGGCCGGGTTTTTATCGAGACGCCTCGTGCCTGCTCGCTTGCTAGCACAGGCTCCACGACAAACGGGCACGCAAACGACATTAAACCGTGACACATTTTGCTGCAGGGCTGAAAAATGCAAGTTATTGTTAAACGACTTGCAGTTATCATGCGGGGTGGCTCCATTGCCCGAACGGGCCGGGGCTGAAGAGAGCAATTCAACCCGCCAGAGGTGAACGCAATGCCCCAAACCCATCCGTCGTCGACGTCGCGCCCATTTCCCTCCAGGGCTGGAGTCTGAGTTCATGGTCAGTCAATACAAACTCAGTGTCTGCCCCCACGACACCGCCAAGAACCTGCTCGGCTGGTTCACCCTCAACACCTACCTGCAGCGCAAGCTCGGCACGGGCATCCACTTCGACCCCCAGGACAACTTCCTGGTCGAGCGCCAGACCGTGCTCGAGCAGCCCCACCACGTGGTCGTGTATGCCAACCCGTACAGCGCGTTGTGCTTCGCCCGCGACAAGGCCTTCGTGCCGGTGGCCCGGCCGGTCAACGTCGTCGACGAGACCATCGTGGTGGCCCGTGCCGGCGCCGAAGTGCCTGCCGCACCGCGCATCGCCAGCGCCACCAACAAGCTGATCATCCACAACCTCGGCCTGCAGGTGCTGGCGCGGGTGGGCATCGACGCTGCGGCGGCCGAGTTCAAGTTCGTCGGCAACCACCTCAATGCCGCCAAGGCGGTGCTCCAGGGCGAGGCCGACCTGGGCTTCGTCTTCAACGAGACCTGGGCCGGGATGAGCGCCACCACCCGCGCCGAGCTGCAGGTGATCGGCGAGAGCCACGACGGCCATGCCTTCCACTGCTTCATGGTGTCGCCCGAATGGGCCGACAAGCGCGACGCGATCCAGCAGATCCTGTGCGCCATGCACCTCGACCCGGCCGGCCTGCGGGTGCTCGAAGACCTGAAGTTCAAGGCCTTCGAGCCCGTCGGCGACGAGATCATCCCGGTGCTGATCAAGCTCGCCGACAACTGCGACTGCAGCTGAGCGGCCGTGCCTCCGCGCGGTGACGGGGCCGGGGTAGAATCCGGCCCCCGCCCCGTCCGGCCCCCGCAATGACCGCAGCCCACCTAAAGTACCTCGCCGGCTATCCGGAGCACCTCGTCGACCAGGTGCGTGCCTGCCTCGGCGACGGCAGCCTGGGCGAACGCCTGCTCCGCCGCTATCCGCAGCCCCACGCGGTGCGCAACGACGGGGCGCTCTACGACTATGTGAGCGGGCTCAAGGCGAGCTGCCTCAAGAACGCGCCGCCGCTCAGCAAGGTGGTGTGGGACGGCAAGCTCGCCAGCCTCCGCAACGCGCTGGGCACCCACACCCGGGTGGCACGGGTGCAGGGCGGCAAGCTGCGCACCCGGCGTGAGATCCGCATCGCCGATGTGTTCCGCGAGGCGCCGCCGGAGTTCCTGGCGATGATCGTCGCCCACGAGCTGGCCCACCTCAAGGAGCCGGAGCACGACAAGGCGTTCTACCAGCTGTGCTGCCACATCGAGCCGGCCTACCACCAGCTCGAGTTCGACGTGCGGGCCTGGCTGTGCTGGGTCGAGGCGGGCGGGGCGGCGCTGTGGGGAGCCGCCGGCGCGAATCCCGCCCCTTGAATGCGCGAGGCCAGCCGTGATGGCTGGCCTCGTGCGGTGTTACCTGCGGCTGCGCGCGCTCAGAGCGTCAGGCTGGCCTTCAGCTTGTCGAGCAGCTTGGGGCCGAGGCCCTTGACCTTGAGCAGCTCGTCGAAGGCGGCAAACGGGCGGGCCGCGACGATGGCGGCGGCGACGGTCTTCGACAGGCCCTTGACCGCGGCCAGTTCGGCGGCGCTGGCGGTGTTGATCGAGACCGCAGCGGGCTTCGCCTTGCCGGATTTGTCCTTGTCCTTCGACTTGCTCGAAGCCTTGCCGGCTTTGCCGGGCTTGGCGGCGGGCTTGGCTTCGGCGGTGGCCTCGACGGGGGCTTCGGCGGCTTCGGGCCAGCTCACCGGCAGCGCGAAGTTGGCGTAGTCGCGGGTCACGAAGCCGATCGGCGTCCATTCACGCAGCAGCATCGAGAGGTGCCAGTTGCCGGCCGGCTTGCTGGCCACCGGCGCGTCGACGCGCACGTCGTGCCAGGCCTGCTGGCCGCCCAGGCAGCCGAGCTGGCTGGCGGCGAGCTGCACGCCGTCGGGCTTGCCGCTGGTGTAGGGGGCGGCGAGGGCCCACAGCTCGAGGGACAGGGTGCCGCTCAGGTTGTCGGGCGCGCGGGGGTTGGTGATGCCTTCGGCGCTCAGGGTGGCGCTGTCGTCGCCGAGCTCGAAGCCGGCGGTGCCGTTGATCTCGGGCTGGGCGAAGCACTCGGGGCGCGGGTAGTTGGCGTAGTCGTGGACTTCGTCGAAGCGGCCGTCGTGGCCGGCGGCGAGCACCATCACCATCGAGTGGATGCCGTGGCCGGCGGGCGGGAAGGCGAAGGCTTCGGCGCCCACGTATTGCTGCGGCTCGGTGGAGAGCGGGCCGACCGGGACCTGGGCGACCAGGGTGCCGGCGCTGGCGTGGCCGTCGAAGGGGCCGGAGCAGGCCCACAGCTGGAGCGCCCAGTCGCGGCCCTCGGCCGCGGCGGGGCTGTCGACGAGCAGCTCGGCGTCGAGCCGGACGTGGTCGCCGCTGAAGCCGTAGGCGTGGGTTGAACCGAGCCGGACGCTGCCGGTACGAAGGCCCGGGGTGGCCCGGAGAAGCTTGGGGGTTTGCATCGTCGGCTGCCTGACGGTCTGGAAAGCGTCGGATTCTGCGGGCCCCGGCCGGGCAGCGTCAATCAATCGGCCATTGATTTTTTGGATGCACCGACAGCGGGCAAAAAACCGCCGAAACCCGCACCAATAAAGGGCTTGCACCACATCGGTGCGGGCGCCGGCGGGGGCCTTCAGAGCAGCACGATGTCGAACTGTTCCTGCCCGTAGCTGGCCTCCGGGTGCAGCGAGATGGTGCGGTCGATGAAGTCGGAGAGCATCGCCAGCGACTGGGATTCTTCCTCGAGGAAGAGGTCGATGACGTTGGGTGCGGCGAGCACGCGGAACTCCTTGGCGTTGAACTGGCGGGCTTCGCGCAGGAGCTCGCGGAGGATCTCGTAGGCCACCGTGCGGGCGGTCTTCACCTCACCGCGGCCGTTGCAGGTGGAGCAGGGCTCGCACAGCAGGTGGGCCAGGCTCTCGCGGGTACGCTTGCGGGTCATTTCGACCAGGCCCAGCGAGGTGAAGCCATTCACCGTCATCTTGGTGTGGTCGCGGGCGAGGGCCTTGCGGAACTCGTCGAGCACGGCGCTGCGGTGCTCGACGTTCTCCATGTCGATGAAGTCGACGATGATGATGCCGCCCAGGTTGCGCACGCGCAGCTGGCGGGCGATGGACTGGGCGGCTTCGAGGTTGGTCTTGAAGATGGTGTCGTCGAAGTTGCGGGCGCCGACGAAGCCGCCGGTGTTG
Organism: Zoogloea sp.; assembly: GCA_023150125.1. Lineage (GTDB taxonomy): Bacteria > Pseudomonadota > Gammaproteobacteria > Burkholderiales > Rhodocyclaceae > Zoogloea. Next base: position 2,298 of record JAKLLM010000023.1, on the reverse strand, counting down.
ACGTCGATGGTGGTCATCGCCTCGGTTTGGTCAATGATCAGGTAGCCACCTGATTTGAGGTCGACCCGCCGGGCGAGGGCCTTCTCGATCTCGGCCTCGACGCCGTGCAGGTCGAACAGCGGGCGCTCGCCGGTGTAGTGCTCGAGGAGCGGGGCGACCTGGGGCATGTATTCGCTGGCGAAGGCGCTGAGCTTCTGGAAGTTCTCGCGGGAGTCGGCGACGATGCGCGTGGTGTCGGCCGTCACCAGGTCGCGCAGCACCCGCTGGGCGAGGTTGAGGTCCTGGTACAGCACCGTGGGCGGGCGGGCGCCGACGGCGCGGTTCTTGATTTCGGCCCACAGTTTCTTGAGGTAGGCGATGTCGGCGGCGAGCTCCTCGTCGGAGGCGTTCTCGGCCATCGTGCGCACGATGTAGCCGCCGCTCTCGTCGGCGGGCAGCAGGCGGTGCACCCGCTCGCGCAGGGCCTCGCGCTCATGCTCGTCGCCGATGCGCTGGGAGATCCCGATGTGCTTGTCCTGGGGCAGGAAGACGAGCATGCGGCCGGCGATGGAAATCTGCGTGGACAGCCGCGCGCCCTTGGTGCCGAGGGGGTCTTTCAGCACCTGCACCATCAGGTTCTGGCCTTCGGCGAGGATGCGCTCGATGGGGCGCGGGGCGTCGCCGGCGTGGCGGTCGCACCAGATGTCGGCCACGTGCAGGAAGGCGGTGCGCTCCAGGCCCACGTCCATGAAGGCCGACTGCATGCCCGGCAGCACGCGCACGACGCGGCCGAGGTAGATGTTGCCGACGATGCCGCGGCTGGCGGTTCGCTCGACATGCACTTCCTGGACGACGCCCTGCTGCATGAGGGCGACCCGGGTTTCCTGGGGGGTGAAGTTGATCAGGTATTCGTCGGACATGGTGGCGGAGGCAAATGGTGATGGGTGAGGGCCGGGCGTTGCCGGGCCTTCACCGATCGCCACTCGTGCCGTGCTGCGCTCGACAGCCTGCCCGGGCAGAGGCGCGTCTGCCCGGTGTTGGAGTGCCCCGGCGCCGGGGAGCGGGCCAGGGCGTGCGTCGGTGTGTGGATTCTCCTGCTGGGGCCGGCACAGGCCGGTGGACAGTCAGAGAGAATAGCCGAATTCCTGCAGCAGGGCGGCCGTCTCGAACAGGGGCAGGCCCATGATGCCGCTGTAGCTGCCGCGGATCTCCTTGATGAAGATCGCGGCGCGGCCCTGGATGCCGTAGGCACCGGCCTTGTCGGCCGCTTCGCCGCTGGAGACGTAGTGGTGGATTTCTTCGTCGCCGAGGCGCCGGAAGCTCACCTGGCTGACCGACAGGCGCTGGAGAAAGCGGGTGCCGTCGGTGAGCACGACGGCGGTCAGCACCTGGTGGGTGCGCCCGGAGAGCCGGCGCAGGATCTCCAGGGCGTGGGTCGGGCTGGACGGCTTGCCGATGATCTCGCCGTCGAGCTCGAGGGTGGTGTCGGCGGCCAGCAGCAGCTGCGGCGGCAGGCCGCGCCAGTGCATGCGCTGGATGCCGCCCTCGGCCTTGGCGCGGGCGACGCGCTGGACGTAGGTGAAGGCGTCCTCGCCGGGGCGGACGTCCTCGTTGATGTCGTGGTCTTCCCGCCCGGGGCCGCGGAAGAGCAGGGCTTCGTGGCGGACGTGGATCTGGTGCAGCAGTTCGCGCCGGCGCGGGCTGTTGGAGGCGAGGTAGATGGACATGATGCGGGGGCCGGGGGGCTCATTCCCGGTGGTAGGGGTGGTTCTTGAGGACGCTCCAGGCGCGATAGACCGCCTCGGCCAGCATCACGCGGACCATCGCGTGGGGCAGGGTCAGGCTGGAGAGGCGCATGGTCTCGTGGGCGCTGGCCTTGAGGGTCGGGTCGAGACCGTCGGGGCCGCCGATGATGATGGCCACGTCGTCACCGCCCTCCTGCCAGCGCTCGAGGCGCCGGGCCAGGGCCTTGGTGGTGAGGTCTTCGCCCCGTTCGTCGAGGATCAGGCGGCGGCAGCGCGGCGGCAGCACGGCCTCGATGCGGGCCGCCTCGGCGGCCATCATGGCGGCGGCGGTCTTGCCGGTGGTGCGCGGCTCGGCCTTGACCTCGACGAGCTGCAGCGGGAGCTCCCGCGGCATGCGCTTGGCGAAGTCGTCGAAGCCGGTGTCGACCCAGCCCGGCATGCGGGTGCCGACGGCGACGAGGATGAGTTTCATGGGTGGGCGAGGCGCCGGGCGGCCGGGGGCCGCCGGGCTCAGGCGGCGTGGGCCGCCGGGCTCAGGCGGCGTGGGCGGAGAAGGCTCCCGGGCGGCCGGGCC
>JAKLLM010000022.1 GCA_023150125.1 Zoogloea sp. | reverse complement strand
GGGGGTCTTCGTGGAAGTTGGCGCCGATGCCGTGGCCGCAGAACTCGCGCACCACCGAGAAGCCGTTGCCCTCGGCGTGCTTCTGGATCGCGTGGCCGATGTCGCCGAGATGGGCTCCGGGCCTGACCTGGGCGATGCCCAGCCACATGCACTCGTAGGTGATCTGGCACAGGCGCTTTGCGCGGATGCTGGTGTCGCCACCGACGATGAACATCCGGCTGGTGTCGCCGTGGTAGCCGTCCTTGATGACGGTGATGTCCATGTTGACGATGTCGCCCTTCTTGAGCAGCACCTTCTCGCTCGGCACGCCGTGGCAGACCTGGTGATTGACCGAGGTGCAGATCGACTTGGGATAGGGCGTGTAGCCGGGCGGGCAATAATTGAGCGGTGCAGGAACGCAACCCTGAACGTCCACCATGTAGTCGTGGCAGAGCTTGTCGAGCTCGCCGGTGCTGATGCCGGGCTTGACGAAGGGCGTGATGTAGTCGAGGACTTCCGAGCCGAGGCGGCCCGCGACGCGCATTTTTTCGATTTCTTCGGGCGTTTTGATCGTGACGCTCATGGGTGCTGTTTCTGTTGGGGCATTGGGCCATCTAGGCTAGCTCAAGCCGCGGTGGCGGGCAAATCGGCGGGCCTGCGTCACGGCGTATTTGCCGCCGGTCTTGAGGCGCGTCATGGGATGCTGCTACAATCACGGGCTTGTCTGGCAGGGTGCCAGGCAAAATACACACGTCCGGCCCATTGGGGTCCGGCGGTCGGTGCGGAAGGCATGTTCAATGTGTTCTTCCGGTCTTTTCGGGCAAGGCCCGGAAATCCGGCTGCGGCGTAGCGTGTTCCCGCACAGGGCGGGGCATGCGGACCGGACGGCGGTCAAACCTCAGTACTTGGAGTCAAGCAATGTCTGTCACCATGCGTCAAATGCTCGAAGCGGGCGTCCACTTCGGCCACCAAACCCGTTTCTGGAACCCGAAGATGGCCCCGTTCATCTTCGGTCAGCGCAACAAGATCCACATCGTTAACCTCGAAAAGACCCTCGTCAAGTACAACGAGGCGATGGATTTCGTGCGCAAGCTGGCTGCCAACCGCGGCACCATCCTGTTCGTCGGCACCAAGCGTCAGGCCCGCGAGATCATCGCCGAAGAAGCGGCCCGCGCCGGCATGCCCTTCGTTGACGAGCGCTGGCTGGGCGGCATGCTCACCAACTTCAAGACCGTCAAGGTTTCGATCAAGCGCCTGAAGGACATGGAAGCCATGGTCGAAGACGGCTCCATCGAGCGCCTGTCCAAGAAGGAAGCCCTGATGGCCTCCCGCGAGCTCGAGAAGCTGCAGAAGAGCCTCGGCGGCATCAAGGAACTCGGCGGCCTGCCGGATGCGCTGTTCGTCATCGACGTCGGCTACCACAAGATCGCCATCACCGAAGCCAACAAGCTGGGCATCCCCGTCGTGGCCGTGGTCGACACCAACCACTCGCCCGAAGGCGTTGATTTCGTGATCCCGGGTAACGACGACTCCTCCCGCGCCATCCGCCTGTACGCCCGTGGCGTCGCCGATGCCGTGCTGGAAGGCAAGAACGCCGTGATCCAGGAAATCGTTGCCGCCGGTTCCGACGAGTTCGTCGAAGTCGACGACGGCGCCGAAGAGCAGGCCTGATCCCGATCCGGGCCCGGTTCAGCCGGGCCCGACTGATTTAAATCCAAATTTATCTAGGAGCAAGCATGGCGGAAATCACCGCAAGCATGGTCAAGGAGCTGCGCGAAAAAACCGACGCGCCCATGATGGAATGCAAGAAGGCCCTGTCCGAAGCTGCCGGCGACATGGCCAAGGCCGAAGAAATCCTGCGCGTCAAGCTGGGCAACAAGGCCTCCAAGGCTGCCGCCCGCGTGACCGCCGAAGGCATTGTTGGTGTCTACATCTCCGCCGACGCGAAGCTCGGCGCGATGGTCGAAGTCAACTGCGAGACCGACTTCGTCGCCAAGAACGACGACTTCCTGGCCCTCGTCAAGAACGTCGCCGAACTGGTCGCCACCAAGAACCCGGCTGACGTGGACGCCCTGTCCGCCCTCGAGATCAACGGCCAGACCGTCGAGGAAGTCCGCAAGGCGCTGGTCGGCAAGATTGGCGAGAACATGTCGATCCGCCGCTTCGTCCGCACCGAAGCCCAGGGCGCCGTTGCCAGCTACATCCACGGCGGCTCCAAGATCGGCGTGCTGATCGACCTGGTTGGCGGCGACGAAGCCCTGGCCAAGGATCTGGCCATGCACATCGCCGCGTCCAAGCCGAAGTCCCTCGACGCCTCCGGCGTGCCCGCCGAGCTGCTCGACGTCGAGCGCCGCATCGCCATCGAGAAGGCCCGCGAAGCCGGCAAGCCGGAAGCCATGCTCGAGAAGATCGCCGAAGGCACCGTCCAGAAGTTCCTCAAGGACGTCACCCTGCTCGACCAGGTCTTCGTGAAGGCCGAGGACGGCAAGCAGACCGTTGCCCAGCTGCTGAAGGCCAAGGGTGCTTCCGTGACCGGTTTCACCCTCTTCATCGTGGGTGAAGGCATCGAGAAGAAGGTGACCGACTTCGCCGCCGAAGTCGCCGCCCAGGCCGCTGCCGCGGCTGCCCAGAAGTAAGAGAGGCGAGCAACGATGAGCCAGCCCGCCTACAAGCGCATTCTCCTCAAACTCTCCGGCGAAGCCCTGATGGGCGACGACGCCTACGGCATCAACCGGGATGTCGTCGCCGGGATCGTCCGCGACGTGATCGACGTCACCCAGATCGGTGTCGAAGTGGGGGTTGTGATTGGCGGCGGGAACATCTTCCGTGGCATGGCAGGGGCGGCGTCCGGCATGGACCGCGCCACTGCCGACTACATGGGGATGCTGGCCACCGTGATGAACGCGATGGCCCTTGCGGACGCCTTCCGCGCCGCAGGGGTCAATGCCCGCGTCCAGTCCGCGCTGCGTATCGACCAGGTGGTCGAGCCCTACATCCGCGGCAAGGCGATCCGCTACCTCGAAGAGGGTCGCGTGGTTGTCTTCGGTGCCGGTACGGGCAATCCCTTCTTCACGACCGACACCGCGGCAGCCCTGCGTGGCGCCGAGATCGGTGCCGACATCGTGCTGAAGGCCACCAAGGTCGATGGCATCTACACCGCCGACCCGAAGAAGGATCCGTCCGCGACCCGCTTCCAGCGGATTTCCTTCGACGAGGCGATCGCCCGCAACCTGGCGGTCATGGACGCCACCGCGTTCGCCCTGTGCCGCGACCAGCGCCTGCCGATCAACGTGTTCAGCCTGTTCAAGGCCGGCGCGCTGAAGCGGGTCGTGATGGGCGAGGACGAAGGTACGCTGGTTTATTGCTGAGGATGTCAAAATGATCCCCGAGCTGAAGAAAACTACCGAACACAAGATGCACCGGTCCATCGAGGCGCTCAAGGCGGATCTCGCCAAGGTGCGTACCGGCCGTGCCCACACCGGCATCCTGGATCACGTGACCGTCGAGTACTACGGCAGTCCCGTGCCCATCGCCCAGGTTGCCAACATCACCCTGATCGATGCGCGCACCATCGGCGTCCAGCCGTGGGAAAAGCCGATGATCGGCAAGGTCGAGAAGGCCATCCGTGACTGCGATCTGGGCCTCAACCCGTCCTCCCAGGGCGAGATCATCCGCGTCCCGATGCCCGCCCTGACCGAAGAGCGCCGCAAGGAACTCATCAAGGTCGTCAAGCACGAGGGCGAAGGCGCCAAGGTCGCCGTGCGCAACCTGCGCCGCGATGCCAACGGCCACCTCAAGGATGCCCTCAAGGCCAAGACGATCTCCGAAGACGAAGAGCGTCGCGCCCAGGACGACGTCCAGAAGCTGACCGACAAGGCCATCGTCGAGATCGACAAGCTCCTCGCACAGAAAGAACAAGAACTGATGCAGATCTGACCACCCCTGGTCCAGATCTGTCATCCCGGTTCCTTGCAGGCGGAAAAATCATGGTGCGACTGCCGTTCATCAGCTCCACGCGGGCTGTTCCCGAGACTGTGCAGGTTCCAAGGCACATCGCGATCATCATGGACGGCAACGGCCGCTGGGCCCGCAAGCGCCTGATGCCCCGGGTTGCCGGCCATGCCAAGGGTGTGGATTCCGTGCGTGAGGTGGTGCGCACCTGCCTCGACAGCAAGGTCGAGTACCTCACGCTGTTCGCCTTCAGTTCCGAGAACTGGCGGCGCCCGAAGGACGAAGTCTCCTTCCTGATGCAACTCTTCATCAAGTCCCTCAGGGGCGAGATCGAGCGCATCCACCGCAACAACATCCGCCTGCGGGTCGTCGGCGATCTCAGCCGTTTCGACAAGCCGCTGGTGGACATGGTCCATGAGTCCGAGGCGCTGACCGCCAACAACACGGCGATGAACCTCACGATCTGCGCAAACTATGGCGGTCGCTGGGACATCATGCAGGCGGTCGAGAAGATGCTCGCCGCCAGCCCCGATGCGCGCCAGGGCTTCAGCGAGGATGACCTCGCGGCGCATCTCGCGCTCAACTTCGGCCCCGAGCCCGATCTGTTCATCCGCACCGGTGGCGAGAAGCGCATCAGCAATTTCATGCTGTGGCAGCTGGCGTATTCCGAGCTGTATTTCACCGACAAACTGTGGCCCGAGTTCGGCGAGGCCGAGCTGAAGGAGGCGATCACCTCCTACCAGGGGCGTGAGCGTCGCTACGGGCGAACCAGCGAGCAGGTGCTCGCCGCCGATTCCGATTCCTCCGCGCCCGGCCATGCTTAAGGCGCGGGTCGTCACCGCGCTGATCCTTCTCGCGGGCCTCCTGAGTTCCTTGTTCCTGCTGCCGGCCTTCGGCTGGCTGATCTTCGCCTCGCTGGTGTGCGGCGGCGCAGCCCTGGAGTGGGGCGCGATGGTCGGCTTCGGCCCGGCTCCGCGACGCATCTACGCAGGGCTGCTGGGCTTGCTGTGCCTTGCCGGCGGGCTGGTTGCCGGGCTGCACCTGCCGGCCAGTGTCGCGCCCTTCGCGCTGGCGCCGGCGTATGCCCTGTCGGCGCTGTTCTGGTTGCTGTGCGTGCCGTTCTGGCTCCGGGCGCGCTGGAAACTCCCGGGGGCCGGGGCAGCGGCGCTGGTGGGTTTCGTGCTGCTGGTTCCGCCGAGTCTCGCGATCGCGCACCTGCGCCTGCTGAGCCCCTGGCTCCTGCTGGGCGTGATGGCGGCGGTGTGGGTCGCCGACATCGCGGCGTATTTCACCGGGCGAGCCTTCGGCCGCCGCAAGCTGGCGCCTTCGATCAGCCCGGGCAAGAGCTGGGAAGGCGCCTACGGTGCGATCGTCGGTGTGAGCGTCTATGGCCTGGTCTGCCTCTCCTACATCGGCTACCCCCTCGCCGAGCCGGCGCGTCTGCTGCTGGCACTCGGCGGGCTGGTGGCTTTCACCGCCGTCAGCATCATCGGCGATCTCTTCGAGTCGCTGGTCAAGCGCCAGGCGGGGGTCAAGGACAGCGGAACGCTTCTTCCCGGTCACGGGGGAATCCTCGACCGGATCGACAGCCTGACCTCGACGCTGCCGCTGGCGGCTCTCGTCGTACTCTGGATCGCCAGGTAAAGTCATGACCCAAGGCAAGAAATTCCTGACGGTGCTCGGGGCGACCGGCTCCATCGGCGTCAGCACGCTCGACGTCGTCGCGCGCCATCCCGATCGCTACGGCGTCTTCGCGCTCACCGCCCACCGCCAGGTGGACAAGCTGTTCGAACAATGTCGCGTCCATCGGCCGGCCTATGCGGTGGTCGACCGCGCCGAGGATGCCCAGCGCCTGCAGGCGATGCTCGAGGCGGCCGGCTGCTGCACGGAAGTCTTGGCCGGGGCGGCAGCCCTAGCCGAGGTCTCGGCGGCGCCGGAGGTCGACATGGTCATGGCGGCCATCGTCGGTGCTGCGGGCCTGGTCCCGACGCTGGCGGCGGCCCGGGCCGGCAAGCGCGTGCTGCTCGCCAACAAGGAGGCGCTGGTGATGTCCGGCGCCCTCTTCATGCGCGAGGTGCTCGCCAACGGTGCGACGCTCCTGCCCATCGACAGCGAGCACAACGCGATCTTCCAGGCCTTGCCGGCGGGCTTTCGCGGCGGGGTCGACGGGGTCGAAGTCACTCGCATCCTGCTCACCGCATCGGGTGGCCCGTTCCGGCGCAAGCCCATCGAGGAGCTCGCCGCCGTGACCCCGGAGATGGCCTGCGCCCACCCCAACTGGGTGATGGGCCGCAAGATCTCCGTCGATTCGGCGACGATGATGAACAAGGGCCTCGAGGTCATCGAGGCTCACTGGCTGTTCGGTGCCCCGGCCGAGCGGATCGAGGTGGTGATCCATCCCGAGAGCGTCATCCACTCGATGGTCGCCTACGTGGATGGCTCGGTCATCGCCCAGCTCGGCAACCCCGACATGCGCACTCCGATCGCCCATGCGATGGCCTTTCCGGAGCGGGTCGACGCAGGCGTGAAACCGCTCGATCTGTTCTCGGTTGGCCAGCTCAACTTCGAGCGGCCCGACCTCGAGCGTTTCCCCTGTCTCGCGTTGGCCTATCGGGCGCTGGCCGAGGAGGGCGTGGCGCCGGCCGTGCTGAACGCCGCCAACGAAGTTGCAGTGGGCTGTTTCCTCGACGGCGGGCTGGGTTTCGACCGCATTCCCGCGGTGATCGCCGCGACCCTCGATGCAATGGCCCCGAGGGCGGCGGATTCCCTCGAGACCGTGCTCGAAGCCGACCGCTGGGCCCGCGAGTTCGCTTCCGGCTACATCCGCAAGTCCCTCCGCTGAAGGGCATGAACCTCCTCGACTACCTCCTGCCCTTCCTGCTGGCCCTCGGCATCCTGATCGTGGTGCATGAGTTCGGCCACTACATTGTCGCGCGCCTGTGCGGCGTCAAGGTGCTGCGTTTCTCCCTCGGTTTCGGCAGGCCGCTGCTCGTCCGCAAGGCCGGCGCCGACCAGACCGAGTGGGTGCTGTCGGTTTTCCCGCTCGGCGGCTACGTGAAGATGCTCGACGAGCGCGAGGCGCCGGTGGCGGCCCACGAGCTGCACCGGGCCTTCAACCGGCAGAGCGTGTGGCGGCGCATCGCGATCGTCGCCGCCGGCCCGCTGGCCAACTTCCTGCTGGCGATCGTGCTGTATTGGGGGCTTTACACCGGCGGCGTCGAGGAGCTGCGTCCGCGGCTCGCCGAGCCCGAGGCGGCGACGGCGGCCCGGCATGCGGGTTTCCAGGGCGGCGAGCTGGTGCGCTCAGTCAATGGTGAACCCGTCGAGACCTGGCAGGAGTTCCGCTGGAAGCTGCTCAATCTCGCCCTCGACAAGCAGGTCGTCACCATCGAGACCATCAACGCCAGCCGCGAGATCGGTTTTCGCAAGCTGGATCTGGCTGGCGTCGTGGTCGATCAGGCCGAGCGCGACATCACCGCCCAGCTGGGCCTCAATCTGCTGCGCCCCAGGCTCCCGGCCGTGCTGGGCCGACTGAGCGAGGGCGGCCCGGCCGAGTCGGCTGGCCTCAGGACGGGTGACCGGGTGATGCGGATCGGCGACAGCGACATCGAATCATGGAGCGAGCTGGTGGCCATCGTCCGCGACGCGCCGGGCCGGGCGCTGGCGTTTCAGGTGCTACGCGACGGCCGCGAGGAGCGCTTCCAGGTCGTGCCCTCGACGGTGGACGAGAACGGCCGCAGCATCGGCCGCATCGGTGCCGCCCTCGCCGATGCCGACGACCAGCGTGAGCAGATGTTCGTCACGGTGCGCTATGGCCTGGGCGAGGCGCTCTCGAAGAGCCTCGGCCAGACCTGGGACACCTCGGCGATGAGCGTCTCGATGATGGGACGGATGATCGTCGGCGAGGTTTCGGTCAAGAACCTCAGCGGCCCGGTGACGATCGCCGACTTTGCCGGGCAGTCCGCCCGGATGGGCTGGGCCTATTACATCAAGTTCCTGGCCCTCATCAGCATCAGCCTGGGGGTCCTCAACCTGATGCCGGTGCCGGTGCTCGACGGTGGGCACTTGCTGTATTATGTGATTGAAATCATTAAAGGCGGCCCGGTTTCCGAGCGTGCTATGGAGATCGGCCAGCAGATCGGAATGGCCCTGCTGGCTGCGCTAATGGCTTTTGCCTTCTACAACGACATCAACCGCCTTTTTGCCAGCTGAAATCGGATGAAATCCAAGTTCCTCCCCGGGCTGATCGCGGCCTTGTTCGCATCGCCCGCCCTGGCTTTCGAGCCATTCGTCGTCAAAGATATCCGTGTCGAAGGAATCCAGCGTACCGAAGCCGGTACGGTGTTCAGCTACCTCCCCGTGAAGGTCGGCGAGCGCTTCTCCGAGGAGAAGGCCTCCCAGGCCATCAAGGCCTTGTTTGCCACCGGCTTCTTCAAGGATGTCCGGCTGGAGGTCGAGAACGACGTGATCGTCGTGCTCGTGGATGAACGCCCGGCGATCTCCCAGATCGACTTCGTCGGCATCAAGGAGTTCGAGAAGGACGCCCTCAAGAAGGGCCTCAAGGAGGTCGGGCTCGCCGAGTCCCGCATCTTCGACCGTGCCGTGCTCGACCGCGCCGAACAGGAGCTCAAGCGCCAGTACCTGGCCAAGGGCCTGTACGGCGTGCAGATCACCACCACCGTCACGCCCCTCGAGCGCAACCGGGTCGGCGTGAACTTCAACGTGGTCGAGGGCGAGGCCGCCAAGATCCGCCAGATCAGCGTGATCGGCAACAAGGTGTTCAAGGAAAAGGAGCTCCTCGACCTGTTCACCCTGACCACGCCGGGCTGGATGACCTGGTACTCCAAGAGCGACCAGTATTCCAAGCAGAAGCTGTCGGCCGACATCGAGGCGCTGCGCTCCTTCTACCTCAACCGGGGTTACCTGGATTTCAGCATCGACTCCACCCAGGTGTCGATCACGCCCGATAAAAAGGATATCTACATCACCCTCAGCATCACCGAGGGCGAGAAATACACCATCTCCGACGTCAAGCTGGCCGGCACGATGGTCGTGCCCGAGGCCGATCTGCAGCCGCTGGTCAAGCTCAAGGCCGGCGACACCTTCTCCCGCGACAGCGTCACCGCCAGCACCAAGGCCCTCAGCGACCGGCTCGGTAACGAAGGCTACGCCTTTGCCAACGTCAATGCGGCGCCCGAGGTGGACAAGGTCAAGCGCGAGGTCGCCTTCACCTTCTTCGTCGATCCGGGCCGGCGCGTGTATGTGCGCAAGATCAACTTCGCCGGCAACGCCCGCACCCGCGACGAAGTGCTGCGCCGCGAGATGCGCCAGATGGAAGGTGCCTGGTACGACGGTGCCGCGATCAACCGCTCCAAGGTACGCCTCGACCGCCTCGGCTACTTCGAGGACGTCGCCATCGAGACCCCGGCCGTGCCGGGCTCGACCGACCAGGTCGATGCCAACTTCACGGTCAAGGAGCGCGCCACCGGCAACCTGATGCTCGGCGCCGGTTTCTCCAGCGCCGAAAAGGTCATCCTCTCCGCGTCCATCGCCCAGCAGAACCTGTTCGGCACCGGCAACGCGATGACCCTGCAGATGAACACCGGCAAGATCAACCGCACGATCGCCCTGTCCTTCACCAACCCGTACTGGACGGTGGACGGCGTCAGCATCGGCTGGGACGTGTATCAGCGCAACGTCGACCCGACCTCCCTGTCGGTGGCCACCTACAAGTCGTCCTCCATCGGCGGCGGCGTGCGCTTCGGCTACCCGATCGCCGAGGACGACCGCATCAACTTCGGCCTGGCCGTCGACCAGACCAAGATCGAGGTCTTCGACACCAGCCCGGCGCCCTACATCAGCTTCGTCAATAACTTCGGCGACACCGCCCGCAGCCTGGTGGCGACCGCCGGCTGGGCCCGCGACCGGCGCGACAGCTTCCTGTATCCCACCTCCGGCGTTTACCAGCGTGCCTCGCTCGAAGTCGCGACGCCGGTGCTTGACCTGCGTTACGTGCGCGGCAGCTACCAGCACCAGCACTGGTTCCCGTTCGGTGGCGGCCACGCCCTCATGATCAACGGCGACGTCGGCTACGCCCACGGCTACGACGGCAAGGAGCTGCCCTTCTACAAGAACTTCTACGCCGGCGGCATCGGTTCGGTGCGCGGCTACCAGCAGAGCACCCTGGGCCCGCGCTACCTCGACGCCAACAACTATTCGCGCTCCCTCGGCGGTAACCGCCGGGCGGTGGCGAACGTCGAGTATTATTTCCCGATGCCGGGGCAGGGCAAGGACAAGTCGATGCGCCTGTCCCTGTTCACCGACGCCGGCTACGTGTGGGGCCCGGACGACAAGGTCCAGGCTTCCGATTTGCGTTACAGTGCGGGCCTGGCATTCTCCTGGAGCTCCCCTGTCGGCCCGCTGAAGTTCAGCCTGGGTCAGGCGCTCAAGAAGGAGGACGGCGACAGGACCCAGAAGTTCCAGTTCCAGTTGGGCACGGTTTTCTGATCGCTGCGGCAATGATGTTGATGGAGGTTTGAGTGAAAGCAATTGTTCAATCGACGCTGGCAGCCCTGGTGCTCGCCGCGTTTGCGCAGACGGCCGCTGCCGAGGTCAAGGTCGGTTTCGTCAATTCCGACCGGGTCATGAAAGAAGCCCCGCCGGCCAAGAAGGCCCAGCAGAAGCTCGAGAAGGAATTCGAGAAGCGTGACCAGGAACTCCAGCGCCTGGCCAAGCAGCTGCAGGGCATGCAGGAATCCCTCGAGAAGAACGGCATGACGATGGCCGAGGGCGAGCGTCGCAACAAGGAGCGTGAGTTCAACGAACTCAACCGCGACTTCCAGCGCAAGCAGCGCGAGTTCCGCGAAGACCTCAACCAGCGCCGCAACGAAGAGCTGGCGAGCGTGCTGGAGCGTGCCAACAAGACGATCCGCCAGATCGCCGAGGCCGAGAAGTACGACATCATCTTCCAGGAAGCGGTTTACGCCAGCCCGCGCATCGACATCACCGACAAGGTGATCAAGGCCCTCACCGAAGCCAAGTAAGTGCGCGCCGCGATGGAAACAACCCTGGGCGAGCTGGTCGGCCGGCTCGGTGGCGAACTCGTCGGCGATCCGTCCGTGGTGGTGCGCCAGATCGCGGCCCTCGACAAGGCGGGGGAGGGCGATCTCGCCTTCCTGGTCAGCCCCAAGTATCGCAGCGCGCTCGAGGCGAGCAAGGCGTCTGCCTTCATCCTGTCGCCCAAGGCCGCCGACTTCACCGACCGTCCGCGCATCCTCACGCCGGACCCTTACCTCTACTTCGCCCGGGCGGCCCAGCTGTTCAATCCGCCCAAGGCTGCGCCGGCGGGCATCCACCCGAGCGCGGTGGTGGCCTCCGAGCTGCCGGCGTCGGTGTCGGTGGGGCCGAACGCGGTGATCGGCGTCGACTGCCGGATCGGTGAAGGCGCCGTGATCGGTGCCGGCTGCCTGATCGGCGATGGGGTCGCCATCGGTGCCGGGTCGCTGCTCCATGCGGGGGTCAAGATCTACGACGGCTGCACGATCGGCGCCCGCGCCATCCTGCATTCCGGTGCGGTGATCGGGGCCGACGGCCTCGGCTTCGCCCGCGACGCCGACAAGCACTGGGTGAAGATTCCCCAGATCGGCGGCGTCGTCATCGGCGACGACGTCGAGATCGGTGCCAACACCACCGTCGACCGCGGCGCCCTCGAAGACACCGTGATCGGCAACGGCGTGAAGCTCGACAACCTCATCCATGTGGCCCACAACTGCCGTGTCGGCGACGACACCATCATGGCAGCGATGGCCGGCCTGGCCGGCAGCACCACCGTCGGCAAGCGGGTGCAGGTGGGCGGCAAGGCCGGTTTCTCGGGGCACCTCGAGGTCGGCGACGACGTCGTGGTCTCCGCCGACACCAACGTCACCAAATCCATCGACAAGCCCGGGGTCTATACGGCCATGATTCCGCTGCAGCCGCACGCGGACTGGGTGAAGAATTTTTCGCATCTGCGTCGCCTCGACGCAATGGCCGAACGCGTGCGCGAGCTCGAGAAGAAGCTCGCCGAACAGGACAAGACATCATGAGCGCCATCATCGACATCAACGAGATCAAGAAGTACATCCCTCACCGCTACCCCTTCCTGCTGGTCGATCGGATCACCGAGCTGGAAATCGGCAAGCGCGTCGTCGGCCTCAAGAACGTCACCGTCAACGAGCCCTTCTTCCCCGGCCATTTCCCCCACAACCCGGTGATGCCGGGCGTGCTGATCATCGAGGCGATGGCCCAGACCGCCGCGGTGCTGGCCTTCAAGACCGAAGGCACGGTGCCCGACGACGACTCCACCGTTTACTTCGCCTCCGTCGACAACGTGCGCTTCAAGCGCCCCGTGGTGCCGGGCGACCAGCTGGTGATGGAAGCCGAGATCGTGCGCAAGATGCGCAACATCTGGAAGTTCAAGGCGGTGGCCCGCGTTGACGGCGAGCTCGCCACCGAAGCCGAATTCATGTGTGCGATCAAGCGATGAGCATCCACCCGACCGCCATCGTTCATCCGGGCGCCCGGCTTGCCGAGGGCGTCCGGGTCGGCGCCTATTCGGTGATCGGCGAGCACGTGGAGATCGGCGAGGGCACCCGCATCGGTCCCCACGTGGTCGTCGAAGGCCACACCCGCATCGGCCGCAACAACCGGATCTTCCAGTTCTGCTCCATCGGCTCCGAGCCCCAGGACAAAAAGTACGCCGCCGAGCCCACCCGCCTCGAGATCGGTGACGGCAACACCATCCGCGAGTTCTGCAGCTTCAGCACCGGCACCGTCCAGGACGGCGGCCTGACCCGCGTCGGCAACGACAACTGGATCATGGCCTACGTGCACGTGGCCCACGACTGCATGGTCGGCAACAACACCATCTTCGCCAACAACGCCACCCTCGCCGGCCACGTCAGCGTGGGCGACTGGGCGATCCTCGGCGGCTTCACCGGCGTGCATCAGTTCGTGCGTGTCGGCGCCCACAGCTTCTGCGGTGTCGGCACCGTGCTGCTGCAGGATCTGCCGCCCTTCGTCACCGTCTCGGGCAACCCGGCCTCGCCCCACGGCATCAACAGCGAAGGCCTCAAGCGTCGCGGCTACAGCAGCGACGGCATCATTGCCATCAAGCGCGCCTACAAAACCCTCTACCGCAGCGGCCTGTCCCTGAGCGAGGCGCGGGCGCAGATCGCCGAAGCCGCCGCCGAGGCCCCCGAACTCAAGCTCTTCTCCGATTTCATCGCCGATTCCGGGCGTGGCATCGTCCGCTGATCCATGGGTTTGCGCATTGCCATGGTGGCCGGCGAGGCCTCCAGCGACCTCCTCGCCAGCCACCTGATCAAGGCGCTCCAGCGCCATCTGCCGGATGCCGAGTTCTTCGGCATCGGCGGCCCCAAGATGCAGGCCGTCGGCTTCAAGGCCCTGTGGCCGGCCGAAAAGCTCGCCGTGCATGGCTACGTCGACGCCCTCAAGAACTACCGAGAGCTCTCCGGCATCCGCAGCAGCCTGCTCGGCCTGCTCAAGAAAGACCCGCCGGCCGCCTTCATCGGCGTCGACGCCCCCGACTTCAGCCTGTGGCTCGAGAAGCGCCTTAAAGACCGCGGTATCCCGGCGATCCATTTCGTCAGCCCCTCCATCTGGGCCTGGCGCAAGGGGCGCCTGAAGGGTATTGCCCGCGCTGTCAGCCACATGCTGTGCCTGTTCCCCTTCGAGCCCGAGCTGTACCGCACGGCCGGGGTGCCGGTGAGCTACGTGGGCCATCCGCTGGCCGATGTCTTCCCCCTTGTGCCCGACCGTGAGGCCATGCGTGAGACGCTGCAGATCTCCCCGGGCGGCCCGGTGTTCGCCTTCCTGCCGGGCAGCCGGCAGTCCGAGGTGCGCAACCTCGCCGATACCTACATCGCCACCGCCGCGCTGCTCCATGAGCGCCACCCCGATGCGCGCTTCCTGGTGCCCCTGGCCACCCGCGAGACCCGCATGCTCTTCGAGGAGGCCCTGCGCCGCCACGCCCACCTCGACCTCCCCATCCGCATCCTCTTCGGCCACGCCGTCGAGGCCATGATCGCCGCCGACGTGGTGCTGGTGGCCAGCGGCACCGCCACCCTCGAAGCCGCGCTGCTCAAGCGCCCGATGGTCATCACCTACAAGATCGGCAAGTGGTCCTACCGCCTGATGCGCCGCCTGGCCTATCTGCCGTGGGTCGGCCTGCCCAACGTGCTGGCCGGCCGCGAGGTGGTGCCCGAGGTGCTGCAGGATGCCGCCACCCCCCAGGCCCTGGCCGACGCCCTCGACGGCTGGCTCGGTGACAAGGACAAGCTGGACGAACTCAACCGGGTGTTCACCGACATGCACCTCCAACTGCGCCAGGACACCGCCGCCAAGGCCGCCGCCGCGATCCTGCCCTACCTGCAGGGGCGGGCCCGGTGAGCCTCTCCCGCGATCTCCTTTGCGGCGTCGACGAAGCCGGCCGCGGCCCCCTGTGCGGGCCGGTGGTGGCCGCCGCCGTCATCCTCGACCCGGCCCGGCCCATCGCCGGCCTCGCCGACTCCAAGAAACTCAGCGAGAAGCGCCGCAATGCGCTGGCCATCGAGATCCGCGAGAAGGCCCTGGCCTGGTGCATCGCCGAAGCCAGCGTGGCCGAGATCGACCGCCTCAACATCCTCCATGCCTCCATGCTCGCCATGCAGCGCGCGGTGGCCGGCCTCGCCATCGTGCCCACCCGTGTGCAGGTCGACGGCAACCGCTGCCCCCGGCTCGACCTGCCCTGCGAGGCGGTGGTGAAGGGCGACTCGCTGGTGGCCGAGATCTCCGCCGCCTCCATCCTCGCCAAGACCGCCCGCGACGCGCTGCTCGTCGAGCTCGACCGCCGCTACCCCCAATACGGCCTCGCCGGGCACAAGGGCTATCCCACCGCCGCCCACCTGGCCGCGCTCAAGGCCAACGGCGCCTGCGAGATCTACCGCACCAGCTTCGGCCCGGTGCGCGCCATCATCGCCAACCCGCCCCTGTGGACCGAGGACGACACCCCATGACCCTGCATCACCTCATGCTCTTCGTGCATCTGGCTGGCGTCATCGTGTGGGTCGGCGGCATGAGCTTTGCCCACTTCTGCCTGCGCCCGGCCTCGCTCGCGCTGCCGCCGCCCCAGCGGCTGGCCTTGTGGCATGGCGTGCTGGCGCGCTTCTTCCCCATCGTGTGGCTGGCCCTGGCCGCCATCGTCGGCTCGGGCTTCGCAATGCTGCTGGCGGTGGGCTTTGCCCAGGCCCCGCTGGCCTGGCACGCCATGGCGGCGGTCGGCCTGGTGATGGCCGCCATCTTCGCCAGCATCTGGTTCGGCCCCTGGAAGGCGCTGCAGCAGGCGGTGGCCGCAGAAAGCTGGGCCCAGGGCGCCCAGGCACTCAACCAGATCCGCCAGCGGGTCACCACCAACCTGCTGCTCGGCGCCTTCGTGGTGGCGCTGGCCAGCCTCGGCCTCGCCATCTAGCTTGCGAGCCCCGGCATGAAGCGCATCACCTCCCGCGACAACCCCACCGTCAAGCAGCTCCACACCCTCGCCACCTCGGCGCGGGAGCGGCGCGCCTGCGGCGAAACCCTCCTCGACGGCGCCCACCTGCTGGGCGTGGCGCTGGAGCGCGGCTGGCAGCCTCGGCTGGTGGTGGCCAGCGAGAGCGGCCGCGCCCAACCCGAGATCGCCGCATTGCTCGCCCGCTGCAACGCGCAGAGCCTCATCGAGCTCCCCGACCGCCTGTTCGCCCACGTCAGCCCCGTCGACTCGCCCAGCGGCGTGCTCGCCGTGGTGGCCGTGCCTGCCGCGCCCGCCGCGGGCACCGCAGTTGGGGCCCTCACCGGCAACTGCGTGCTGCTCGACAGCGTGCAGGACCCGGGCAACCTCGGCACCATCCTGCGCACCGCCGCCGCCGTCGGCATCCCCGACGTCCTCCTCACCCCCGGCTGCGCCCAGGCCTGGGCCCCCCGCGTGCTGCGCGCCGCGATGGGCGCCCACTTCAGCCTGCGCATCCATGAAAACGTGGCGGCCAGTGAAGCGCTGCAAGGCTTCAAAGGCCACATCCTCGCCGCCGACCTGCGCGACGCCGTCGACCTCTACGCCCTCGACCTCCGCGGCCCGGTGGCCTGGCTGTTCGGCTCGGAAGGGCAGGGGCTGTCGCCGGCCGTCGCCGCGCTAGCGACCAGGCGGGTGAGGATTCCGATGCCGGGGGGGATGGAGTCGCTCAATGTGGGGGTGGCGGCGGGGGTGTGTCTGTTTGAGCAGCTGAGGCAAGTAGGCCAGCGGGGCGCCTGAGCGGGCAGGGCGGCGCCGGGCGCTCCCCGGTCTAAGCCACGCACCTGGTGCAGCGTGCGTCGCAAGATCCGGCGTAGCACCGGCCGAAATTGCCGCGACGGCCTGCCATCCCATGACTACAATCGCCATTCATCTCCTTATTCATCGGCTTATTCATCGCCATGGCCCGCCATTCCGACTCGATCCGTCTGCTCCTCGCCAAAGGGCCGATGCTCGCCCGGCAAGTCGTTGAAAATACAGGGCTCAGCCAGCCCACTGTGTCGCGTGCGCTGGCGGCCATGGGCGACGAGATCGTCCGCATCGGGTCCGGCTCTGCTATTCGTTACGCCCTGCGGGACAGCGCGCGTGGCTTCGAGGTGGCGCCAATCTTCCGCGTCAGCGACGAAGGGCAGGTCCAGGCCCTCGGCACCCTCGTCCCCGTCCGCCCGGAAGGCTTCGTCATGGTGAAGGCCGATGGCCCGGCCCTGCACAGCGATGGGCTGCCGTGGTGGCTGTTCGACATGCGGCCCCAGGGCTATCTCGGCCGGGCCTACGCCTCTGCACACGCTGCCGGCCTCGGCCTGCCGCCCAACCCCGAGCATTGGCGCGACGCCGACGTCATCCGGGCGCTGCTCGCCCATGGCCATGACGCCATCGGCAATCTGCTGATCGGCGAGCGGGCGCGCGACCGCTTCATCGCCATGCCGGCCCCGGTGCCGGTCGACCGGGCCATCGACTATCCAGCCCTTGCCCGCGCCGCCGGCGCCGGGGAGCTTCCCGGCTCGTCGGCCGGGGGCGAGCAGCCCAAGTTCTGCGCCTACACCGAGCGCGGCCATGTGCTCGTCAAGTTCACCGCCCCCGACGACAACCCCATCAGCGAGCGCTGGCGCGACCTCCTGCTCGCCGAGCATCTGGCGCTGTCGGTGCTGGGCATCGCCACGGAGGTTTTCGACTTCGGCCCCCAGCGCTTCCTCGAAGTGCCGCGCTTCGACCGCATCGGCCCGCTCGGCCGCCTTGGCGTGTTCTCCCTGCGCGCCCTCGATGCGGAGTTCGTCGGCGATGTCGCAGCGCCCTGGCCCACGCTGGTCCGCCGCCTCGCCGCCGATGGCCGCGTCCAGCCGAGCGCCATTGCCGATGCGGCGCTGCTGTGGGCATTCGGCACGCTCATCGGCAACACCGACATGCACGCGGGCAACCTGTCCTTCGTCAGCCGGCTCGGCCGCCCGTATCAGCTGGCGCCCGCCTACGACATGCTGCCGATGGCCTTCGCCCCCAGCCGCAGCGGCGCCCTCGTCGACACCCTGCCGCCGGCTGTGCTGTCTTCATCGGTCGATGCTGGGGCTTGGCGCGAGGCCTTGCGGCGGGCTGAAAGGTTTCATGCCCTGCTTAGCGATTGCCGGGGCTTCTCTGGTCGTTTTTTGCCGTGCATTGACGCGATCCGCGGGTATATCGACGAGGCAGGGGGCCGGATTGGGAGGTTGGGGTGAGTGGGCGAGCGGACTGGAGGGCATCGCGGGTGATGCCGATGCTTGCAGTAGTCGGGTGACTGTCGCGAGAAGCCACCCGCGATCATGATTCCTCAATTTTGCATGGGGCGCATCGGTAGCAGGATAGGGCTGCGCAGCGTATTTCGGCAGACGTCGCCTCGAACTACCCGCAGCCCAGGAACGCACAATGCAAAGTGACGCCGCTTATACCTGATATGAAGAAGGCGAGCAGGCCCAGCGGCAGTGCGCCGGCTGTTGCCGACAGCCGGGAGCTAGTTCCACGTAGGACGCGGCGCAATATGGCTGCGGGTGCGATGAGCCCGATTCCCTGGGAGAGGAAGATGATCGCCGTGCTGGCCATAGACGAAGTCGGTTCCGAGTCGCTGGAAGCCGAGACGACAGAAAGGGCCAAGGAGAAACCCAGCCAGGTCGCAATGCAGACACGGAAAAACCCGGAATAATCGCCGTCCTGGATTGGCTTGCGGCCAAACCATGCAATAGCTGCCGGCGACAGAAACAACAGAATGAGCTGGAGGAGTTCCATACTGTTCGAGATCCGCGAACGAGGCTTCGGTTTTATCTGGCGTGTCGCAAAGTCGGTGTGGGGCGGTGTAGTCCGGGTGGAGTAGCGTAACCCGACATTCCAGGATTGGCTTTAGTCGTGTCCGATGCCCTTAAAGCACACTGAATCACTCCCCCAGTCAGCCGCACAAGCCCGCGCCTTCACATAGCAGTCTCGTAGGTTGGGTCAGAGCGGCGTGACCCGACATCGCAGGGGCTGGTCGGCGTGGACAGACAATACCACTTTGGGCAATGACAGCTCTCGACCCACAAGAGACGTCCAGCACCTCAATGGCCCGAAGACAGCTTTCCGAGTGAAGCTGTCACCCCGAAAGGCAGCGTTGCGGAGCTGTGAACCTAAATCCGGCAGTTACCCCCCTTTGTTTGCTGCCTGATCATGCAAACGTGGTGAGGTAACTGCCGGATTTAGGCTGATTGGACAGCGGCGGAACGCCCATCGCGTGCGTGGGTGGTACGTTCGGCTTGTCGTGGCTGTGATCAGCCGGGTTGTGACCGTGCTGGTGGGGGCTGCCCTCGTCCTCGAAGTCATCATCGCTATGACCATGATCGTTTTGATCCGTGGCCGCCCCAGTATGC
>JAKLLM010000021.1 GCA_023150125.1 Zoogloea sp. | reverse complement strand
CTGGGCAGCGCCTCGGGGGCCGGCACGGCGCTGGCCGAGCGCAGCGCCGACGGGGCCCTGCGCCTCGTGCCCGGCGCGCCGCTGCTGGGCTCGGCGCGCATCGACATCCCCTCCATCGCCTGGGCCGGCCCGCTGGCCGACCAGAACCTCAAGACCGACGGCAGCCTGAAGGGCGAGTTCACCCTGGCCGGCACGCCGGCCCGCCCCGAGGCCGCCGGGCGCCTGCGTGGCGAGCGCCTGTCCTTCGTGATGGCCGACCAGGGCCTGCACCTGGAGGGCGGCACCCTGGTGGCCGACTTCAACCGCGACCGCCTCAATCTCGACGAGCTCAGCTTCGTGTCGCCCAATCGGGTGAAGCCCGACGAGAAGCGCATCGACCTGGCCCGCCTCACCGCCACGCCGGGCACCCTCAAGGCCAGCGGCGGGGTGCAGCTGGCGAGCGGCGAGGGGCGCTTCGTGTTCCGTGCCGAGCGTCTGCCGCTCCTGCAGCGCGCCGACCAGTGGCTGGTGCTGAGCGGTGAGGGCGAGGTGGCTTCGGGCTGGAACTTTGCCCATCTCAAGGGCCGCCTTGCCGCCGACGCCGGCTTCGTGGGGCTGTCGCAGACGCCGGCCCCGAGCCTGGGCGACGACGTGGTGGTGCTGGGCCCGGCCGGGGCCGGCAAGCCCGCGAGCCCCTTCCAGATGTCCACCGACCTGACGGTCAATCTCGGCGACGCGCTCTACGTGCGGGCCCTCGGGCTCGACACGCGCCTCGCCGGCGAGCTGTCGCTGGTCTCCGGCCCGGGCCGGCCCCTCGCCGCGACGGGCACCATCCGCACCGTCGGCGGGGTGTATGAGGGCTACGGGCAGCGGCTCAGCATCGAGCGCGGGATCATCACCTTCAGCGGCTCGCTCGCCAACCCCGGGCTCAACGTGATCGCCCTGCGCAAGGGGCTGGCCGTCGAGGCGGGGGTGGGCGTCGGCGGCACCGCGCGGCGGCCGGTGGTGCGGCTGGTCTCCGAGCCCAACGTGCCCGACCCCGAGAAGCTCGGCTGGATCGTCTTCGGGCGGCCGCCCGACCAGGGCTCCGGCGGCGAGATGGCGCTGTTGCTGCCGGCGGCCCAGGCCCTGCTGGGTGGCAGCGGCGGCAGCCTGCCGGGCAACATCGCCAAGTCGCTGGGCTTCGACGAGTTCTCCTTTGGCAACAGCATCGACCCGCGCAGCCGCGTGCAGAGCAGTAGCGTCGCCAATGGCAGCGTGACCGGGTCCAGCAGCGCCTCGTCGAGTCAGGCGGCGGCGCTGCCCGGGCAGGTGGTGACCCTCGGCAAGCGCCTGTCGGCGCGGGCGCTGCTGTCCTTCGAGCAGAGCATCGGCGGCACCTCCAGCGTCATCAAGCTGAGCTACCTGCTCACCCGCCGCCTGTCGGTGATCGGCCGCGCCGGCAGCGAGAACGCGCTGGACATGCTGTTCTCGCTGTCCTTCCGCTGAGGGGCGCTCGGCGGGCTTGATTCAGGTCATGGACGCTGCATGCCCGGCGGAGGCAAATGGGCTTTTGGATTCCGGAGCGCCGCCGTGCCGCCAAGCCTCGACCCCCGCCGCATTTCCGTCGCCACCGTGTTTGCCGCGCTGTCCGGCGGCTGGCGGGCCTTTCGTCGCTTTCCGGCCTCGGCGGCGGGCTTTGCCGCAGTGTTTGCGCTGATCGGCGTCGCGATCTTCTCGCTGCTCATGCATTTCGGCCTCGCGCCGATGATGCTGCCCCTGGCCGGTGGCTTCCTGCTGGTGGGGCCGGCGGTGCTGGCGGGTTTCCTTGCGCTGCGGCGGGCCGCCGTGGCCGGCCGGCGGCCCGGGCTGGCCGACGTGCTGGCGGGCTTCCGGCAGGCGCCGCGGGGCCTGTGGGTGCTGGCCGGGGTGTGCTGCCTGTTGTTCCTGATCTGGGTGAGCGACGCGGCGACGGTGTACAGCTTCATGATCGGCGCGGGTGACGCGCCGGCGGGCGAGGGCGGGCGGGTACTGCGCTTCCACCTGTGGACCAGCCTGATGGGGGCGGTGCTGGCGGGCATCGTGTTCTGCGTCACCGCCTTTGCGGTGCCGCTGCTCTTCGATGGGAGGGCGAGCCTGGTGCAGGCGGTCAGCGCCAGCGTGCGCGCGGTGTTCGCCAGCCCGGGGGCGTTGCTGGTGTGGGCGCTGGTGCTGGGGGCGGCGGTCATCTCGACCATCCATTTCCCGCCGCTCCTGATGGTGTCGCTGCCCTGTCTCGCCTTTGCCAGCGATCTGCTTTATCTTGAAGTCTTTCCGCCCGATGGAGAGACGAGATGACAGAAAAACGCACGGCCACCGCAATCCTCGCCGGCGGGTGTTTCTGGTGCCTGGAGGCGGTGTTCCTGGCGATGAAGGGTGTGAGGTGCGTGCAGTCCGGCTACATCGGCGGGCATGAGGATGCGCCCAGCTACCAGAGCGTCTGCAGTGGCGACACCGGCCACGCCGAGGCGGTGAAGATCGAGTTCGACCCCGAGGTGGTGAGCTTCGAGGACCTCCTCGAGGTCTTCTTCGAGATCCACGACCCGACCACGCCCAACCGCCAGGGCAACGACATCGGCAGCCAGTACCGCTCGGCGATCTTCTACCTCAGCCCCGAGCAGGAGGCCGCGGCCCGCGCGATGATCGAGAAGCTGGCCTGGGACGGCGCCTTCGATGCGCCCATCGTCACCGAGCTTGAGCCGGCCACCACCTTCTGGCCCGCCGAGGCCTACCACGACGACTACTTTGCCCGGAACCCGAACCAGCCCTACTGCCGCTACGTGGTGGGGCCCAAGGTCGCCAAGTTCCGCCACAGCTTCGCTGCGCGGGTGAAGGGCAATTGACTTAAAATCCGGGGCCTTGCCGGGGCGCCCCGGTGACCCATCTCATTTTCCCCATTCCCCACCTTACAGGAGCACCCCATGACCCAAACCACCACGGCGAGCGGCCTCGTCTATGAAGACCTCGAAGTCGGCACCGGCCCGGAAGCCAAGGCCGGCATGCACGTGCAGGTCCATTACACCGGCTGGCTCACCGACGGTCGGAAGTTCGACTCCAGCAAGGATCGCAACGACCCCTTCGTCTTCCCCCTCGGCGCCCGCCATGTGATCGCCGGCTGGGACGAGGGCGTGCAGGGCATGAAGGTCGGCGGCGTGCGCAAGCTGACCATCCCGCCCGAGCTCGGCTACGGTGCCCGCGGCGCCGGCGGCGTGATCCCGCCCAATGCCACGCTGGTGTTCGACGTGGAGCTGCTGGCGGTCAAGTGATCGTCACCACCTTCGCATGACCAACGGGCGCCCCAGGGCGCCCGTCTGTTTTTTGGCGGCATCCGGCAGGCATCCCGGTTGCAGGGTATGCCATCGGTTTGCCCTGGCTCAATGCGCGGAGGGTCGGCGTGTGCCATGCTGGACCATCAGGGCCGGGCTGCACGTGTCGAGCTCAGGGGCCGATGACATGGCGAGGGAGGCAGCATGAAAAAGTTGAGAAGGCTTTTGATGCCGGCGCTGCTGGTTGCCCTGCTGGGCGGCACGGCGCCGCTGGCGAGTGCCCAGGGCAGCCCGGTCTGGCAGGGCTTCCACCGCGAGTCCGAGTCGCTCTTCCAGCAGGGCAAGTTCGACGCCGCGAGGGTCAAGGCGCAGCAGGCCTTGCAGGTTGCAGAGCAGGATGGCGGGCCGGACAGCCCGGCCGTGTTCGTGAGCCTCAACGTGCTGGGTGCGTCGCTGGCTTCGCTGGGGCGCTACGACGAGGCGCTCAGCGCGCTGAAGCGGGCCATCGCGGTCGTCGAGAAGGGCGGGGGGCCGGAGCACCGGGCCCTCGTCATGCCCCTCATCACGTATGCGGGGGTGCTGATGCTGATGGGCCGCCACGCCGAGGCGGAGCCCACGCTGGCGCGGGCGCTGGCGATCACCGAGAAGACCTCCGGCCCGGAGTCCAGGGACGTCGCGACGATCCTCGACATCAAGGCCGGGGTGCTGGAGCGCATGAGCCGGCCCCGCGATGCCGAGCCGCTACGCACCCGGGCGGTGTCCATCCTCGAGAAGGTTCATGGGCCAGGGAGCCCGGAGCTGGCCTACGGCCTGCTCGGGCTGGCCCGTCTGTACTCGGATCTCGGCCGCTTCGAGGAGGCCGGCAAGGCCAGCCAGCGGGCCCTCGGGATCCTCGAGAAGGCGCTCGGGCCCGACCATTTCACGACCGGGCTGGCGCTGGCGGTGCAGGGGCGAATCCTGCTCGCGCAGGATGCCTGGGAACAGGCCGATCCGATCCTGCAGCGTGCGCTGCGCATCGGCGAGGCAAGCAGGGGGGCCGACAATCCGGAAAACGGCGAGCTGCGGGCGATGCTGATGCATGTGAGCCTGCGCAAGGGCGACCTTCCCCGCGCCGAGGGCTACGCCAGGCGCGTGCTGGCGATCGACGAGAAGGCCTTCGGGCCGGACTCCCCCCGGGTTGCCAGCGCCCTGAACAACCTGGCGATGGTCTATCGCGCCGAGAAGCGTTACGCCGATGCCCACGCCCTGTATGAACGGGCGCTCCTGAGCATCGCGAAGAGCCTGGGCCGCGACAATCCGGAATACGCCAAGATGCTCAACAACCACGCCTTCCTGCACGACGTGCAAGGGCAGCAGAAGGAGGCGGAGGCCTTGTTCCGGCAGGCGCTGGCAATCAACGACAAGGCCCTGGGGGCGACCCATCCCGAATCGGCGGCCTGCGCCGACAACCTGTGCGGGAACCTGGCAGCACAGGGCCGCCCGGCGGAGGCGGAGCCCTTCTGCCTCCGGGCGCTGGGAGTGTGGGAGACGATCCATGGGGCCGATCATCCCCGGGTGGCGGGTGCCGCGCTGCAGCTCGGCAAGCTGCGGGCCGCCCAGGGCGACCACGCCGGCGCGGGAGCTTACTACACCCGGGCCCGTTCGATCCTAGAGCAGTCCGCCGGCCAGGGCAGCCTCGATCTGGCCGCGGTGCTGGAGGCCCAGTCGGTGTCCATGCAGGCGCTGGGCCGGGGGGCCGAGGCCGCGCCGCTCTTGAAGCGGGCGGCTGCGATCCGCGAGGCCAGAAAGTAGCCGGGCGGCGGCAGGTGGGCCAATGGCTGGCGGGCTTTAGCTCGCGGCGTCCTCTTCCTGGCTGATGCGCGCGATCTCCTCGCACACGAAGTCGGCGAAGGTGGAGATCAGCCGGGAGCGGAACTTGTCGCGGGGCAGGATCATCTGCAGCGTGGTGAAGGTGCGCGGCTCGAGGGGGATGGCGGTCATGCGGCCTTCCTGCACGTCGAGGCGGCTGGCGCGCTTGGAGGTGATCGCGAAGCCCATGCCGGCGGCGACGAAGTGCTTGACCGCGGTGAGGCTGCCGAGCTCGGCGCAGAGGTTGATCTCGTCGTCGGGGACGCCGGCGGCCTTGAAGAAGTCGTGGGCGGCCTGGCGCAGGCCGCTGCCCGGGTCGCGGTCGATGAAGGGGTGGGCGGCGAGGTCGCGGGCGGTGAGGCGCTCGTGGCCGGCCAGCGGGTGGCTGGGGCTGCAGATCACCACGAGCTCTTCGCGGGTGGCGACGCGGGGTTCGACGCCCGGGTTGTCGGTGGCGGCCTCGATGAAGCCGATGTCCATGTCGCGGGCGGCGACGCCCTCTTCGATGTGCCGCGAGTTGCCCATGGTGACGCGGGGCAGCACGCGGGGGTATTTGCTCTTGAAGCGCTCCAGGATGGGCGGCAGCCAGTAGCCGGCAATCGCCGGGATGCTGCCGATGTCGAGCTTGCCGGCCAGCTCTCCGGCCAGTTCGGCGACCCGGGAGTCGAGCTCTTCCGACAGGTCGAGGATCTGCTCGGCGTAGGCCAGCACGAGCTCGCCGGTGCTGGTGAGGCTGATCTTGCCGTGGCCGCGCTCGAGCAGCCGGGCGTTGAGGTGGTCCTCGAGCTGCTTGATCTGGAAGGTGACGGCGGGCTGCGTCATGTGGAGGTGCTCGGCCGCCCGCGTGAAGGAGCCGTGCTTGGCGACGGCGTGGAATACCTGGAGTCTGCGGTCTGACATGGCTGGGGGCCTTCGGGTAGGTGGGTCAGGCGTGCTCGGCGATGAGCCCGATGATCTCTTCGCCATAGGCTTCGAGCTTGCGGTCGCCGACGCCGGAGATGCTGCCCAGGGCCTCGATGCTGTCGGGCTTCGTGCGGGCGATGTCGCGCAGGGTGGCGTCGTGGAAGATCACGTAGGCCGGCACGTTGCGCTCCTTGGCGGTGCTGGCGCGCCAGGCGCGCAGGTGGTTCAGCAGTTCGGCCTCGGCGCCGGTGGCTTCGGGCCAGTCGGCGGCCTTGCGGGCGCTGCCCACGTTGCGGCCCTTCTTGGGGGCCGCGGCTTCGAGGCGCATTGTGAACGCGGCTTCTCCGCGCAGCAGTGGCCGCGCCGATTCGGTGAGGGTGAGGGCGCCGTAGCGTTCGTGGTCGACGGCCAGCGCGCCGTGGGCGACGAGCTGGCGGATGAGGGTGCGCCAGCCCTTGTCGTCGAGCTCGGTGCCGATGCCGAAGGTGCTCACCTGGTCGTGCTGCCACTCCTTGACCTTGTCGGTGGCCTTGCCGGTGAGCACATCCACGATGTGCCCGGCGCCGAAGCGGCTGCCGGTGCGGAACACGCACGACAGCGCCTTGCGGGCCGATTCGGTGGCGTCGCGCACCTGGGGCGGTTGGAGGCAGGTGTCGCAGTTGCCGCAGGGCTCGGCGGCCTCGTCGAAGTAGCCGAGCAGGCGCTGGCGGCGGCAGCCGGTGGTCTCGCAGAGGCCGAGCAGGGCGTCGAGCTTGGCGGTGGCGACGCGCTTGACCTCGGCGCCGGCCTCGGACTGGTCGATGAAGCGGCGCTGCTGCACGAGGTCGGCCACGCTGTAGGCCATCCAGGCTTCGGCGGGCTGGCCGTCGCGGCCGGCGCGGCCGGTCTCCTGGTAGTAGCCTTCGATGGAGCGGGGCAAATCCAGGTGGGCGACGAAGCGCACGTCGGGCTTGTCGATGCCCATCCCGAAGGCGATGGTGGCGACCATCACGATGCCGTCCTCCCGCAGGAAGCGGTCCTGGTTGGTGGCGCGCTCCTCGGTGCTCATGCCCGCGTGGTAGGGCAGCGCGGCGATGCCCTTTTCGGCGAGCCAGGCGGCGGTCTCGTCCACCTTCTTGCGGGAGCTGCAATACACCACGCCGGCCTCGCCCAGGTGGCCGTCGCGGATGAAGGCGAGCAGCTGGGCGCGCGGGTTGTCCTTGGGGACGATGGTGTAGCGGATGTTGGGCCGGTCGAAGCTGGAGACGAACTCGCGGGCGTCCTGCAGGCGCAGGCGCTCGGCGATCTCGTGGCGGGTCTGGGCGTCGGCGGTGGCGGTGAGGGCGATGCGCGGGATCTGCGGGTAGCGCTCCTGGAGGATCGACAGCTGCAGGTATTCGGGCCGGAAGTCGTGGCCCCATTGGGACACGCAGTGGGCCTCGTCGATGGCGAAGAGGGCCAGCTGGCCGGCCTCATGCAGGTGATCGAGCAGATCCAGGAAGCGCGGCGTGACGAGGCGCTCGGGGGCCACGTAGAGCAGGTCGAGGGCGCCGGCGAGCATCGCCCGCTCGATCTCCATCGCCCGGTCGAAGCTGAGCGTCGAGTTGAGGAAGTCGGCCGCCACGCCGACCTCCTTGAGCGCGCTCACCTGGTCCTGCA
Source organism: Zoogloea sp. (assembly GCA_023150125.1). GTDB lineage: Bacteria > Pseudomonadota > Gammaproteobacteria > Burkholderiales > Rhodocyclaceae > Zoogloea. The sequence goes on along the minus strand of JAKLLM010000021.1, from coordinate 11,646 downwards.
TCAGCGCGATGAGCGGCGAGACGACGATCGCCACCCCCGGCCGCAAGAGCGCCGGGATCTGGTAGCACAATGACTTGCCGCCGCCGGTGGGCATCAGGACCAGCGCGTCGCCGCCGGCGGCCACGTGTTCGACGATGGCCTCCTGCGGGCCGCGGAAGCCGGTGTAGCCGAAGACGTGGAAGAGGGTTTCGTGGGCGCGGCTGGGGTTCATAGGGCCGGGATTTTACTCCGGCCGGGCGCTCCGGTCAGAACCGCTTGGAAAGATGCGGCAGCAGCCCCGCCGGGCTGACGAAGCTGAGCTCGTACATGCCCGACAGGCCGGCGGCCTGCTCGTCGGAGAGCCCGGTGCAGCACAGGATGAACTGGCTGCGGTCGATGCCCAGGCGCTTCTTGAGGCGCAGGTATTTGTCGATCTCCTGGCGGAACTCGCCGGTCTTGCATTCGATGCAGACGGGCGTGGCGCCGTCGACCAGAAAGAACACGTCGAGCTCGTGGAGGTCTTCGTTGGGGAAGACCACCGACAGGTTGCGGGTGCACGACACCGCCCGCCGCCTTTCCTGGAAGAAGGCCAGCAGTTTCATCAGCGCGAACCATTCGAGCCACTCGCCGGCAAAGAAGCGGCGGATGTTGGGGGCCGACTGGAGGGTGCCGCGGCCGATCTTCTCGGGCTTCTGGTAGTAATACTTGGCGAGGAAGGTGTGGTCGTAGAGGCGCTTGCAGAAGGCGTTGATGGCCTGGCCGTCCTTCTGGCTGCGCTCGGCGAGCTTGAGGCTGAAGTTGGGTACGTCTTTTTGCTGGCCCCAGCGGATCTTGTCGATGACCTCGCCGTACAGCGCGTAGTTGTCGCCGATCTCGACGGCGATCTCGTCGAAGAAGCCGGTGGTGTTGACGGCCTCGGGGTTGGTGCGCACCTGGATCTGGCGGCGCTGGAACCAGTCGAGGATGGCCGCGTGCTGGGCATCGCTGGCGAGCTGGTCGGTGTTGTGCAGGTCGAGCGTGTCGGGCGCAGCGGCGGGAGCCACGGGCGCTGCCGCTGCGGGCTGCAACGCCTGCAGGCGTTGCAGCTCGTCGCGCAGCGCAAAGTACTGCTGCAACACCTTGCGCACGAAGAGCACGGTGTCGTAGGCAGGCGTTTCGTTGCCGCAGGCCGGGCAGGCCAGGGATGTGCCGGTGAGTCCGGCGGCCACTTCGGCCACGTGGCCGCATTTATTGCAGCGGATGAGCGCCATAGCTGGGTTGAATCGGGACAGGGTGGCGAATTATGCCAAGCTGTTCCTCCCTTGGCGACTCCGCTGCCGTCACGGCTTTGCGCTGGCGTGGCCCAAGTGGTGTTCGGCGACGTAATGCTTGAGGGCGCTCTTGAGCACGGCGGCGTGGCGGGTGTCGCCCCGGTCGCGGGCGGCACGGATGTCATCGACGATCATGCGCCGGATGCGCCGCTCGCCGTCCGGCGTGTGGCACAGGTAGTTGCCCATCTCCACGGCAGCCATCTCGGGGATGTGCTCGTGTTCGGCGATGGCGAGGACTTCTTCTTCGTCCAGCTCGGACAGCCCGAGGCAGTCTTCCAGGGTCAGCATGGTGTTTCTCCCTTCTTTCTTCATTTATAGCCTGCCGGCGGGCGGGCGTCTGTACGCTTCAAGGCGGGCTAGAATCGGGTTTTTATTCGGGAGGATGGGCAATGCAGGGTTTGAGCGCTTTCGGTAACGGTATCTATGCGGTGGATTCGGGCTACACCGGCCCCGATGTGGCAGCGATCCACCTGATCGAGGAGGGCGGCCGTGCCGCGCTTGTCGACACCGGCAACAACGACGCGCTGGTGCATGTCGAGCAGGCCCTGGCCGAGACCGGGCTGTCGCCCGAGGCGGTGGATTTCGTGCTGCTGACCCACATCCACCTCGACCACGCGGGGGGCGCCGGGGCCTTCATGCAGGCCTTCCCCAATGCGAAGCTGGTGGTGCACCCGCGCGGCGCGCGGCACATGGTCGAGCCGTCCAAGCTGTTTGCCGGCGTGTCGGCGGTGTATGGGCCGGAGCGGGCGAAGGAGCTCTATGGCGAGCTGATCCCGGTGCCGGCCGAGCGCATCGTCGAGGCCACCGACGGCCTCGAGCTCAGCCTTGCCGGCCGGGTGATCCGCGTCTTCGACACGCCGGGCCACGCTCGCCATCACGTGTGCTACTTCGACACCCAGAGCCGCAGCTTCTTCACCGGCGACACCTTCGGGCTGTCCTACCGGGCGCTGGACGTGGACGGCCGGCCGAGCATCTTCCCGACCACCACGCCGGTGCAGTTCGAGCCCGAGGCCATGCACGCCTCGGTGGCCCGCATGGAGGCCGAGCAGCCGGCGGCGATGTACCTCACCCACTATGCCCAGGTCACCGAGGTGCCGCGCCTGGCGGCCGACCTGCACCGCCTGATCGACGCCCACGTGGCCGTCGCCGAGCGCCACGCCGCCGCCAGCGAAGGCCGCAAGGCGCTGATCGAGGCCGACCTGTGGAAGCTGGTTGACGAAGAGGGCGTCCGCCAGGGCTGGACCCTCCCCCAGGCCGAGGTGCGCAGGCTGCTGGCGCTGGACGTTGAGCTCAATGCCCAGGGGCTGGATGTGTGGCTGGGCAGCAGGGGCTAGGGATTGGGAAGGCGCTGATCGGACCTGCCAGCCTCCCTCCGGGTCGCCACGAAGAGCGCGGCGGCCAGCTGGGGGAGGCTGGCAGCGGCCAGGATCTGCGGGCTGTCGTGGAGGACGAGGGCGGTCATCGCCACCCCGAACAGCAGCCCGCCGACCGCGAAAAGCTTGCCGCGGCGGCTGATCGTGCCGTCCTCGAGCCAGCTCCGCACATGCGGCCCGGCGCCCGGGAGGGCGTAGAGGCGGTGCTGCAGGCGCGGGCAGCTCTTGCTCCAGGCCCAGGCGGCGATGATCCAGAAGATCGTGGTCGGCAGGAGCGGCACGACGAGGCCGGCGGCGCCGGTGGCGAAGCTCAGGCCGCCCAGCAGGAACAGGCCGTGGCGGCTGGCCCGGGCCAGCCAGCCCGGTGCCGGTGGGGCGGCGGCGACACTTGCAGGGTGGCAGGGGCTGGGGCGCATGATCGGGGTCCTTTGGCTGGCACTGTCGGCCGGGAAACGATGGCACGAGTATGCGAGCCGGGCCCGGCCAGGGCCAGTTGAAAGACGCTCTGATCGGGATAGACGAAGGCTATCGACGGCGCCGGCTGGCGTTTTCACCCGGGGCGCCGCGGTGCACCCGTCGAAACCCGGTGGTGCCGGCGGCCCGGCCCGGGCCTGCTCAGGCCAGCAGCGCCACGGCCTTGACCTGGGCCCACACCTCGCGGCCCGGCTGGATCTCCAGCTCCCGCTGCGAGCGCCGGGTGATCCGCGCGAGCAGCGGCGTGGGGCCGACGTCGAGGCGAACCAGGACATGCCCTGGCGTGTCCGTCGGGGCCAGCTCGGCAACCCTCGCGGCAAAGACATTCAGAATGCTGCTCGCCTCGGGCTTCTTGAGGGCCAGGCTGACGTCACGGGCGTGGATGCGGCAGCGCAGGCGGCTGCCCAGGGCTTCGGGGCGCTGGCCGACGCGCAGGCTGGCACCGGCGAAGTCGAGCCGCGAGAGGGCGTCGGCCTCGTGGGCGGCCAGCACGGTTTCGATGACCACCCCGGCGTCGTCGGCGAAGGCCGGCGGCAGGTCGGCGCGGGCCAGGGTCTCGCCGAGGGGGCCGCTGGCCACCACCCGGCCTTCGTGGAGCAGCACGAGGTGGTCGGCCAGGCGGGCGACCTCGTCGGGGGCGTGGCTCACGTAGATGATGGGCACCGACAGCTCGTCGTGCAGGCGCTCGAGGTAGGGCAGGATCTCGAGCTTGCGCTTGAGGTCGAGGGCCGCCAGCGGCTCGTCCATCAGCAGCAGGCGCGGCGAGGTGAGCAGCGCCCGGGCGATGGCCGCGCGCTGGCGCTCGCCGCCGCTGAGGCTGTCGGGGCGCCGGTCGAGCAGGCCGTCGATGCCCAGCAGCGCGGTGATCTCGGCCAGCCGGGCGCCGCCCGTGCTGCGGCTGCGCTTCTGGCCGAACTCGAGGTTGGCCCGGACCGACAGGTGGGGAAACAGGTTGGCCTCCTGGAACACATAGCCCAGCGGCCTTTGGTGGGTCGGCAGGAACACGCCCCGGGCGTCGTCCTGCCAGACCTCGCTGCCCAGCGCGAAGTAGCCGCCGGGCGCACGGGTGAGGCCGGCCATGGCGCGCAGGCAGGTGGTCTTGCCGGAGCCGGAGTGGCCGAAGAGGGCGGTCACCCCCTGGCCGGGAAGGGTGAGGTCCACGTCGAGGGCAAAGCCGCCGCGGTCGATGCGGAAGCGGGCGCGGATCTCGCTCATCCCCGCCTCCCGCCCAGGTGCTGCGGGTTGAAGGTGTACAGGGCGAGGAGGACGACGAAGCTGAAGGCCACCATCCCGCCGGCCAGGACATGGGCCTGGGTGTATTCCATGGCCTCCACGTGGTCGTAGATGAGCACCGAGACGACCCGGGTTTTTTCCGGGATGTTGCCGCCTATCATCAGCACCACCCCGAACTCGCCTACCGTGTGGGCGAAACCGAGGATCGCCCCCGAGATGAAGCCCGGCCGTGCCAGCGGCACCGCCACCGACCAGAAAGTGTCCCACGGGCTGGCGCGCAGCGTGGCGGCCACCTCGAGGGGGCGCTCGCCGATCGCCTCGAAGGCGTTCTGCAGGGGCTGCACCACGAAGGGCAGCGAGTAGAACACCGAGGCGATGACCAGCCCGGCGAAAGTGAAGGGCAGGGTGCCCAGCCCGAGCGACTGGGTGAGCCCGCCGATCGGCCCGTTGGGGCCCATCGCGACCAGCAGGTAGAAGCCCAGCACCGTGGGCGGCAGCACCAGCGGCAGGGCCACCACGGCGCCGATCACGCCCTTCAGGCGCGAGCGGGTGCGGGCCAGCCACCAGGCGATCGGCGTGCCGATCACCAGGAGCAGGGCGGTGACGATGCCGGCCAGCTTGAGGGTGAGCCAGACCGCGGCGAGCTCGGCTGCTGCCATGGGGCGCCTTTACAGTTCGTATCCGAAGGACTTGATGATGCTCCGCGCCTTGTCGCCCTTGAGGTAGGCGAGCAGGGCCCCGGCCGCCGGGTTGTGACGGCCCCGGGCCAGCGTGAGCGCATCCTGGCGGATCGGGGCGTGCAGGCTGGCGGGCACGACCCAGCCCGACCCGGCGGTGAGCTTGCCGTCCTTATGCACCTGGGAGAGCGCGACGAAGCCCAGCTCGGCGTTGCCGGTGGCGACGAACTGGTAGGTCTGGGCGATGTTCTCGCCTTGCACGAAGCGGAGCTGGACGGTCTCGAGCAGGCCGAGCTTCTGCAGGGCCTCGACGGCTGCGGCACCGTAGGGCGCTGTCTTTGGGTTGGCCACGGCGAGGTGCTTGAAGTCGGCTTTCTTCAGGACCTCGCCGCGGCCATCCACGTAGCCGTCCCGGGCCGACCACAGCACGAGCCTGCCGATGGCGTAGGTGAAGCGGGTGCCGGGGGCGGCCAGCTGTTCCCTCTCGAGGCGGGCGGGGGTTTCGTCGTCGGCCGCCAGCAGCACCTCGAAGGGCGCGCCGTTGGCGATCTGGGCGTAGAACTTGCCGGTCGCGCCGAAGGCCAGCTGGGCCTTGTGGCCGGTGTCCTTCTCGAACTCGGCGGCGATCTTCTGCATCGGCGCGGTGAAGTTGGCGGCGACGGCAACGGAGACCTCCCCGGCGTGGGCGCTGGCGGCGAACAGCAGCGGGGCGAGCAGCAGGCTGAAGCGTTTCATGGGGCTCTCCGGTTCAGTTGTAAACGCACAGGATCACGGCCGAGGCCTCGAAGACGGCACAGGCCTCGCCGCCCACCGCGAGCCCTAGCCGCTCGACGCTGCCGCGGGTGAGCACTGCACAGAGTGCCTCTGCCACCCGGCAGGGCGAGGGTGACCTCGCAGTTGACCGCGCCGTCGTGGATGCGGGTGATCTCGCCCCACAGTTGATTGCGGACACTGGTGCGGACGTCCTTGTCGGTGAGCGGCAGCACCGAGGACGACTTGATCCGCGCGTGGGCCTCCATGCCGACGGCGAGCCCCAGGCTGATGGCCGAGTCACGGGTGATCACGGCGACCAGCTCGTGGTGGGCGTCGATGCGCAGGCGTAGCTCGAACTCCACGTCGCCGTCCCGCAGTGCCACGACGGTGCCGGCAAACTGGTTGCTAACAAGCGTCGCAATCCTAGCGTAAACCGCCTGGGTTTCCCGCCCGGGCGGCCCGGCTGCCGGGGGAGCGGATGGCCCGAGTCTGCCTGGCAGACCTCGGCAAGGTCGCGCGCGTGCCTGAAAATCGGGCAACGGACCCCGCGGGGGGATCGGCGCCCCCCAATTCGGGGCGCTGGAGGGGCAGAAGGTGAAGCGGCGATCCCGCGGGGGGCCGGCAGAGGGGCGCGGGGCCCCTCCGCGGGCTTACAGTGCGATGTTGGCCTTCAGCCAGAGGGTGCGGCCGGGCTCGTTCACCCGGGTGGTCTGGGTGAAGCCGCCGATCATGGCGCCGCTGCGGCTGATGAACTCGGCGTAGGTCTTGTCGAAGAGGTTGTCGACGCCGGCCGAGATCAGGGTGCCCTTCTTCGGCCGCCAGCCGGCGTTGAGCGAGACGATCGCGAAGCCGGAGGAGGCGCCGATGTCCTGGCCGACGATGTTGCCGTAGCCCTGGTCGAAGCGCTTCTGGCCCTGCACGAGGCGGAGCAGGGCGCCGGCGCTCCACACCTTGTCGTCGTAGCCGGCGCCGAGGCGGCCCTCCAGCGGGGCGATCTGCGACAGCGGCTTGTTGGTGCTGTCGTTCTCGCCGTGGGTCCAGGCCAGGGTGCCGTAGGTCTTCCAGAAGCGGCCCAGGGCGTAGCTGATGTCAGCCTCGGCGCCGTAGGTGGTGGCGTCCACGTTGAGGGCGTCGGTGGCGAACATGTTGATCTGGCGGATCTGGATGAAGTCCTTGTGCCTGGCGTAGAAGGCCGACACGGACGCCCGCACGGGGCCGGCGGCGTAGATCGTGCCGGCGTCGAGCTGGGTGGTCTTCTCGGGCTTGACCAGGAAGGTGCTGGCGGTGCCGAGGGCGGTCATCGAGGTGGCGGCCGGCGACTTGCTGCGCTCCCAGTAATCGGCGGCGCGCTCGGTGTGGCCGAGGCCGGCATAGAGGGTGGTGGTGGGGGCGAAGGCGTTCTCCCAGCGCAGGAAGCCGGCCTTCAGGGTGTCGTCGTCGGTGACGCCGGAGGTCGTGCGGCCACTGCGCTGGTCCTGGGCCTTGGTGAAGTCCACCCGCAGGCCGCCGATCAGGCGGTTGGCGGCGTTGAGCTCGTGGCTGAGCTCGCCGAACACGCCCCAGGTGAAGAAGCGCATGTCGGGGCTGCGGGCGAGGCTGTCGTAGCCGGCCACGGCGGCCCCGCTGGCCTTGCGCAGGGTGTGCTCGTTGGTCTGGAAGTCGATGCCGGTCTCGAGGCGGGTTCGCGGCGAGAGGTCCAGCGTGGCGGCGACGCGGCCACCCTTGGTCTCGCGGTCGGGGTTATTCACCGACTTCATGCCCGGCTGCGGGCGCAGGCTGTAGTTGTCCATCACGTGGTCCACGTAGTTGTAGTAGACCTGCGCCTCCAGCTTGGCGACGAGCGGGCTGATGCGGGACTTCTCGAACTTCAGGCCCAGGTTGCCGCGGTCGAACTTGACGCCGTCCATGCTGCGGTCGGCGTAGGCGGCCTTGCCGTCGCTCTTGGCGAAGGTGAGCTCGAGGCGGGTGTCCTGGTCGGGGGTCAGGCCGATGGCGCCGCTGGTGCTCCAGCGGTCGTAGGCCGAATGCACCTGGCGGCCCGAGCCGTCGCGGTAGTCCTGGGCGTGGGAATGGGGGCCGGTGATCTCGGCGTAGTACTTTTCGTTGCCGACACCGGCTTCCACGACCTGGTCGTTGCGGCCGAAGTTGCCGACCAGCGCGCTGGCATCGAGGTAGCTCGAGAAGCCGGTGCGCACCTTGGGCGCGCGCTCGAAGAGCACCACGCCGGCGCTGTTGCCGGGGCCGTACTTGACGGTCTGCGGGCCCTTGAGCACGGTGATCTTGTCGAAGGCCTCGGGGAAGACGTAGGCGGTGGGCGGGTCCATGCGCATGCCGCAGCCGCCGAGGATCATCTCGCCATCGAGCAGGATGCCCAGGCGCGAGGCAGCCATGCCGCGGAACACCGGGTCGCCGTCGGTGCCGCCCTTGCGGATCACCGAGAAGCCGGGGATGTTCTTGAGGTAGTCGGCGCCGTCGTGGGCCGGCACCGGCTGGCGCGGGGCGCGGGGGTCGGTGGTGACGGTGAGCGGGGCGTCCATCGCCGGGGCGGTCACGACGACCTGGCCGAGGGTGGTGGCTTCCTGGGCGAAGGCCGCAGAGGTGCCGGCGATGGCGGCGACGATGGCGAGGGGCCGCAGCGCGAGGTGTCTAGGTTTGCGTTGCGGCGGCGTGCGTTGGTTCATTGTTGTAGCTCCCTGGTTTGCAAGTGGGCGCTACCTTAAAAGCCAAGCCTGCCGGCGTGTTTGATATGGCGTAAAAAACCGCACCAAAATGGTGCGGCATAGTGTCGCAGGCCGGCCTGCCCCGGCCCCGTGGCGGGCCGGGGAGGCGGCGGGTTCTTACACCCGGAAGCTGGAGACGCTGGCGCGCAGGGTGTCCGAGACGCTCACCAGGTTGTGGGCGGTGCTGGCCACCGAGGCGACCGCGGCGGAGTTCTCTTCGGACATCTGGGCGATGGCTTCGACGTTGCGGGCGAGTTCGGTGGAGGCGCCGCGCTGCTCGCGCAGGGCGTCGGTGATGTTCTCGATGGTGGTCTGCATGGTGTGGGCGGAGTCGCAGATGCCGCCCATCGACGCGCTGGCCTTGTTGGCCGCGTCGACGACCTCGCCGACAAGGGTGCGGCTCGACTGCATGCTGCTCACCGCGGCCTCGGCGCCCTGCTGGATGGTGCTGATCACGGTGCTGATCTCCTGCACCGAGCTGGTGGTGCGCTCGGCGAGCTTGCGCACCTCGTCGGCCACCACCGCGAAGCCGCGGCCCTGCTCGCCGGCACGGGCGGCCTCGATGGCGGCGTTGAGGGCGAGCAGGTTGGTCTGGTCGGCCACCTCGCGGATCACCACGGTGATGCGGTCGATCTGGCGGACCTGCTCGGAGAGGTTCTGGATCTGCCCGGCGGTGTTCTCGACCTGCTCGGAGACCTGGCCGATCTTGCCGGCGGCGTCTTCCACGCCCTTGCCGCTGTCGATGGCCTGGCTGCCGGCCTCGGCGGCGCGGTGGTTGGCTTCCTCGGCGCTGCTGCCCACGTGGTCGATGCTCACCGTGAGCTCCTCGACTGCGGCGGCCGCCGCCGCGGTGGAGCTGGATTGTTGTTCGCTGCTCACCGAAACCTGCTGGGCGGTGGTGGACAGCTGCGCGGCGGAGCTCGCCACGTTGTTCGAGCAGGCCACGATCTCGCCGATGGTGCGGGCCAGCTGGCTGCGCATCGCGTCGAGGGCCCTGAGCAGCTGGCCGACCTCGTCGCTGGCCTCAGCGCGGGCCGCGTCGCTGCGCAGGTCGCCGCCGGCGATGCGCCCGGCGAGGGCGTTGGCTTCGGCGAGGCGGGTGGTGATGCTGCGCACGGTGACGAAACTGAAGATGCCCAGCACCGCGGCGGCGGCGGCCAGGATGCCGATGGAGATCAGGCTGGCCGAGTCCCGGGTGGTGGCGCCTTCGGCGGCGGCCTTCTCGCCGAGCGTCTTGTTGAAATGCATGTGGGCGTTGAGCTGGTCCATGAAGGCGACGGCGCTCGGGCCGAGCTCCTTGGTGGCACGCCTGACCTCCTCGGTCTGCCGGTTGCGGGACAGGACCAGCAGCGCATCGACGCGCTTCTTGTATTCGGTGAAGGCGTTGCGCTCCGCATCGAGCAGGCGCCTGTCCTCGTCGTTCGTGATGAGGGCTTCGTAGTCCTTGAAGGCCTTGTCGATCTTGGCGCGGGTTTCCTGGATCGTTTTCTCGGCGTCGTCCCATTCGTTGGGCTCGGTGGCCATCAGGTGCCGGAACACGCGCACCCGCGCCCGCCCGAACTCGACGGCGACGATGTTCAGCGCCTCGATGCTCGGCACGATATTGACGTTGCCGTAGTTGGCCGCGTCGTAGACCTTGTTCATCTGCTGGTGGTTGATGGCGGTCAGCGCCACCAGGCTGAGGATGGCTGCCCCGACGAGGAGCAGGAGGCGTTGCTTGATTGTCATGGTCGTTTTTCCGTCTCGAATAATGGGCTGTCCTGGACTCGTCTGCAGAGCCCCTGGAAAGCCGCTCGGTGCGCCGGTTGTGAGAGCTGATGTTGAAACGGCTGGGACGCGTCAAACTTTAGTGCACGCTAATCAAAGACCACCGCGATTCGCGCCTCTGCCGGGCCGACGTACAATCGGCCCCTCGCCGCCGCTCCCGCGCCCCCTGAAAGCCGCTCGTGTCCCGCCCAGAAGCCCCCGTCCTCGTGCTGCCCAGCCCCTTCTTTTCCGATTCCGACACCATCCGGCTGCTCGAGCCGGCCGACTGCGACCACCACGCGGTGCTGCGCCAGGTGGTGTCGGGCGAATACGACCGGCCCTTCGTGATCGACGACGGCAGCACCCGCACGCTGCATTTCTCGCTGTCGCTGATCCAGAGCACGATGCGCCTTAAAGACCCCTTCGCCCTGGAACTCGACTACACCCAGGCGATGATGAGCTTCATGCTGTTCCTGGCGCGGCCCCAGCGCATCTTCATGCTCGGGCTGGGCGGCGGCTCGCTGGCCAAGTTCTGCTGGCGCCACGTGGGCTCGGCGCGGATCACGGTGGTCGAGATCGACCCCGACGTGATCGCCTTCCGCGACGAGTTCGAGCTGCCCCCCGACGACGCCCGCCTCACGGTGATCGAGGGCGACGGTGCCGAGCACGTCGAGGCCCTCGGCGCGGCCGGCGACAAGCCCGACGTGATCATGATGGACGCCTTCGACCGCCACGGCCTGTCCGGCTCGGTGAGCTCGGTCAGCTTCTACTGGAGCGTGCATCACGCGCTCTCCGGGCGCGGCATCATGGTGGCCAACCTGGCCGGCGAGAAGGCCGACCGCAGCGAGCACCTGGCGATGATCGGCGAGGTCTTCGACGAGCGGGTGCTCAGCCTGTCGCTGCCCGACGGCAACGACGTCGTGCTGGCCTTCAAGAACCCCGCCTTCGCCCCCCGCTGGCGCGAGATCGCCAATCAGGCCAAGGCGCTGCGCGCCCGCACCGGGCTGGACTTCCCCAAGTTCGCCCAGCGCCTCGAGCGCAGCACCCGGCTGCGCTACCTGTAGCCCGCGGCCATGCTCGCCCTGGGCCCCGACGAGCGGCGCGCCACCTGTTTCCACGAAGCCGGCCACGCGGTGGTGTTCGCGCTGGGCGGGGTGGCGGTGACGCGGGTGGCCGTGGCGCCGGAGGGGGCCACCGAATGGCGCACCCCCAGCAGCAACGGGCGCAGCTGCTCCGATCTGTGGGGCCTCTGTGTGAAGGCCGAGCTGGTGCTGCCGCGCCAGCTGCTGCGCTGGCTGATGAACGAGGGGGCGCTCCAGCCCGACGGCAGCGGCTACGCGGCCGCGCTGGCGACGCCGGAAGGGCAGGCCCTCGTCGAGGC
>JAKLLM010000418.1 GCA_023150125.1 Zoogloea sp. | reverse complement strand
AGGGGGTGCCGGGGGCCAAAATGCCTTGCTTGCTCAAGGCCCCGCTCAGGGAGGTATCGCGGGAGACGGTTCGTCACCATCTGCTCGTTTAGTCCATGAAGCCCGGGAAGAAGTTCCCGAGGCAATTCGTTTCCAGATGTAAGTGCGTGAGACATTCATGAAACCAGTCCAGTCGGCTTTTCCCGCAACCCGCATGCGCCGCATGCGCCGTGACGATTTTTCCCGTCGCCTGATGCGCGAGCATCGCCTCTCGGCCGACGACCTGATCTACCCGGTCTTCGTGCTCGAGGGCGAGAACATCGTCCAGCCGGTGGCCTCGATGCCTGGCGTCAGCCGTACCTCCCTCGACGGCCTGCTGCGGACCGCCGAAGAAGCAGTGTCGCTTGGCGTGCCGGCGCTGGCGCTGTTCCCGGTGGTTGAAGACAACAAGAAATCCCTCGGCGCCGAAGAAGCCTACAACCCGGACGGCCTCGTACCGCGGGTCGTCCAGGCCCTCAAGCAGCGCTTTCCCGAGCTCGGCGTGATCACCGACGTCGCCCTCGACCCCTACACCAGCCACGGCCAGGACGGCCTGATCGACGCTGCCGGCTACGTCCTCAACGACGAAACCCTCGAGGTGCTGGCCAAACAGGCACTCTGCCACGCCCAGGCCGGCGCCGACGTGGTCGCCCCGTCCGACATGATGGACGGCCGGGTGGCCCGCATCCGCGCCGAGCTCGACCAGGCCAATCAGATCTACACCCGCATCCTGGCTTACTCGGCCAAATACGCCTCCAGCTTCTACGGCCCGTTCCGTGACGCGGTGGGCTCGGCCGGCAACCTGGGCAAGGGCAACAAATACACCTACCAGATGGACCCGGCCAATTCCGACGAGGCGATCCGCGAGGTAGCCCTGGACATCTCGGAAGGTGCCGACATGTTCATGGTCAAGCCCGGCATGCCCTATCTGGACATCGTGCGGCGGGTCAAGACCGAACTCGGCGTGCCCACCTACGCCTACCAGGTGAGCGGCGAATACGCGATGCTCAAGGCCGCCGCCGCCAACGGCTGGCTCGACGAGAAGGCCTGTGCCCTCGAAGCCCTGCTGGCCTTCAAGCGTGCCGGTGCCGACGGCATCCTCACGTATTTCGCGCTGGATGCGGCGCGCTGGCTGAAGGAAGGCTGAAGGCGCAGCAGCGCGAGGGGAGGGCTTCAGCCCTCGGGCAGCAGGGTGCGTGCGCCCTCGAAGCGGTCGGCGTAGTAGCGGCTGTCCATGCGGTCCACCCTCACCTTGCCGCGGCTGTTGGGGGCATGGATGAACCTGCCGTCCCCCAGGTAGATGCCCATGTGCGAATACGAGCGGCCCAGGGTGTTGAAGAACACCAGATCGCCCGGCCGGATCGCGTGGGACGCGATCGGCCGGGTGCGTTCGGCGATGCCGGCGGCGTTGTAAGGCAGCTTGCGGCCGCTCACCTGCTCGACGATGTAGCTCACCATCCCGCTGCAGTCGAGGCCGGCCTCCGGGTTCTTGCCGCCAAAACGATAGCCGGTGTCCAGGAGGCCCAGCGCGTACAGCACGAGTTCCTGGGCGTGATCGTCGCTGGGCAGCGCGAACCAGTTTCGGCTCGACGGTGCGCCGGCGTAGGGCTTGCCGGGGTGGCTGGCCTGGCGGGTCGGGGTCTGGCTGCAGCCGGCCAGGATCGCCACGGCCAGCAGCAGGGCGGCGCGGCGCTCAGGCCGTGAGGCGGAAGGTAACCGGGCCATGATTCACCAGTGAAACAGTCATTTCGGCGCCGAACTCGCCGGTCGCCACCACATCATGGCGGCTGCGGGCGAGGGCAACGACTTCGTTGAAAAGGTGTTCGGCCTCGTCGGGCGGCGCGGCGGGCGTGAAGCTGGCGCGGGTGCCCTTCGCGGTATCTGCGGCGAGGGTGAACTGGGACACCAGCAGCAGCCCGCCGCCGGTGTCGG
>JAKLLM010000020.1 GCA_023150125.1 Zoogloea sp. | reverse complement strand
ACCTTACTTTCCCCACTAAGGAGTCGTCATGGAAAACGTTCTTGGTTTTGTTGCTCTGGCTGCTGGTCTGATCATCGGTCTGGGTGCCATCGGTGCTTGTATCGGTATCGGCATCATGGGTTCCAAGTACCTCGAGGCCTCCGCCCGCCAGCCCGAACTGATGAACGCCCTGCAGACCAAGATGTTCCTGCTGGCCGGTCTGATCGACGCTGCGTTCCTGATCGGTGTCGGTATCGCCATGATGTTCGCGTTCGCCAACCCGTTCAAGATCTGAGTTTCGCGGTCCAACCTGACTAAAGGAAGACAACCGTGAATCTGAACGCAACCCTGGTAGCCCAGCTCGTTGTGTTCTTCATTCTGGCGTGGGTCACGATGAAGTTCGTGTGGCCCCCCATTGTGAAGGCACTCGACGAGCGTGCGAAGAAGATCGCCGACGGGCTGGCGGCTGCGGACAAGGCGAAGAGTGATCTCGCGCATGCCGAGAAAAAGGTCGTCGAAGAACTGCGCAAAGCACGTGAGTCCGCCACGGACGTGCGTGCCTCTGCTGAAAAGCAGGCTGCCGTGTTCCTCGATGAAGCGCGCGCCGAAGCCGCCCGAATCATTGCCCAGGCCCGTGAAGCCGCCGAAGCCGAAGCTGGCGTGGCTGCTCAACGCGCCAAGGAAGCCCTGCGCGATCAGGTCGCCCACCTGGCGGTCGCCGGTGCCGAGAAGATTCTCCGCAAGGAAATCAACGCTCAGGCCCACGCCGATCTGCTGGCCAACCTGAAACAGGAACTTCACTAAGCCATGGCCGAGAACGTCACCATCGCTCGCCCCTATGCTGAAGCAGCCTTTCAGCTCGCTTCCGCGGGCAATGCGCTGGGGCCTTGGTCGGAAGCACTCGATCGGCTGGCGGTCGTCGCCGCCGATCCGCAAATGCGGGATTGCATCGCCGATCCCAAGCTCCAGCCGCAGCAGCTGGCTGGGCTTTTCCTCGATGTAGCCGGGTCCGGACTGTCTGCCGAACAGCAGAACTACGTCCGCGTCCTGGTCGACAACGAGCGTCTGCAGGTGCTTCCCGAGATCCGTGACCTGTTCGTTGCCCTCAAGAACGAACACGAAGGTGTCAAGGAGGCAAACATCACCTCCGCCTTCCCGATGGACGATGTCACGCTGAAAGCCCTGGTCGCTGACTTGGAAACCCGTTTCAAGGCCAAGCTCAACGTGACCGTCAGCGTCGACCCCGAATTGATCGGTGGGGTCAAGATCGCCGTCGGGGATGAAGTCATCGATGCCTCGGTCCGCGGCAAGCTCGCGAACATGGCCGCCGCGCTAAAGAACTAGGAGCATAAGCAATGCAACTTAACCCCTCTGAAATCAGTGACCTGATCAAGAGTCGGATTCAGAACCTGCAGCTGTCCGCGAATGCCCGCACCGAGGGTACCGTGGTGTCAGTGACCGACGGTATCTGCCGTATCCACGGCCTCTCCGATGCCATGCAGGGCGAAATGCTGGAATTCCCCGGCAACGTGTTCGGCCTCGCCATGAACCTCGAGCGCGACTCCGTCGGCGCCGTTGTGCTGGGTGAGTACGAAGGCATTTCCGAAGGCGACACCGTCAAGTGTACCGGTCGCATTCTGGAAGTCCCGGTCGGCCCCGAGCTGATCGGTCGCGTCGTCAACTCCCTGGGCCAGCCGATCGACGGCAAGGGCCCGATCAACGCCAAGCTCTCCGAGCCGATCGAAAAGGTCGCTCCGGGCGTCATCTGGCGTAAGTCGGTGTCCCAGCCGGTGCAGACCGGCCTGAAGTCGGTTGATGCGATGGTTCCGGTCGGTCGTGGCCAGCGTGAGCTGATCATCGGCGACCGTCAGACCGGTAAGACTGCCGTTGCGGTTGATGCGATCATCAACCAAAAGGGCGAAAACATGATCTGCATCTACGTTGCGGTCGGTCAGAAGGCTTCGACCATCGCCAACGTGGTGCGCAAGCTCGAAGAGCACGGCGCGATGGAATACACCATCGTCGTCGCCGCCACCGCTTCCGAATCCGCCGCGATGCAGTACATCGCGCCGTACTCCGGTTGCACGATGGGCGAATACTTCCGCGATCGCGGTCAAGACGCCCTGATCGTCTATGATGATCTGACCAAGCAAGCCTGGGCCTACCGTCAGGTTTCCCTGCTGCTGCGTCGTCCTCCCGGCCGTGAAGCCTACCCGGGCGACGTGTTCTACCTTCACTCCCGTCTCCTCGAGCGCGCAGCCCGCGTCTCCGAAGACTACGTCGAGCAATACACGAAGGGCGAAGTCAAGGGCAAGACCGGTTCGCTGACCGCTCTCCCCGTGATCGAAACCCAGGCCGGCGACGTTTCCGCGTTCGTTCCGACCAACGTGATCTCGATTACCGACGGCCAGATCTTCCTGGAAACCGACCTCTTCAACGCTGGTATCCGTCCCGCCATCAACGCGGGTATCTCGGTGTCCCGCGTCGGCGGCGCAGCCCAGACCAAGGTCATCAAGAAGCTCGGCGGCGGTGTCCGTCTGGCCCTCGCCCAGTACCGTGAGCTGGCTGCCTTCGCGCAGTTCGCGTCCGATCTGGACGAAGCCACCCGCAAGCAGCTCGAGCGCGGTCGTCTCGTTACCGAACTGATGAAGCAGCAGCAGTACGCGCCGCTGTCGGTCTCGGAAATGGCGATCACTCTGTTCGCGGTCGAGAAGGGCGCTTTCGACGATGTCGAAGTCAAGCGTGCCCTGGCCTGCGAAACCGCGCTGCACCAGTTCGTGAAGACCAAGGCGGCCGATCTTGTCGCCAAGATCGAATCCTCCAAGGACCTCGACGCCGAAGGCAACAAGCAACTCGCCGCCGTCATCGAAGAGTTCAAGAAGAGCTGGGCTTAACGCGGGCATACGGAGAGCATTATGGCTAGCGGCAAAGAGATCCGTAACAAGATCAAGAGTGTCCAGAACACTAAAAAGATCACCAAGGCCATGGAGATGGTCGCTGCGTCCAAGATGCGTAAGGCTCAGGAACGCATGCGGGCTGCCCGTCCCTATGCCGAGAAGATCCGCCGTCTCGCCGCGAATCTGTCTGCTGCCAACATCACCGACTACAAGCATCCGTTCCTCGTCAAGAAGGACGATGTCAAGCGTGTGGGGCTGATCGTCGTAACGACCGACAAGGGTCTTTGCGGCGGCCTCAACACCAACACCTTGCGTGTCGCGTTGAACTCGCTCAAGGATTGGGAAAGCAAGGGCGTCACCGAAATTCGCGTGACCGCGATCGGCAACAAGGGGCTGGGTTTCATGCAGCGCCTTGGTGCCAAGGTCGTTTCGCACGTCACCCAGCTCGGGGATACCCCCCATCTGGAAAAGCTCATCGGGCCTGTCAAGGTCATGATTGACGCGTTCCAGAATGGCGAGCTGGACGAGGTGCATCTTGTCTATTCCCGCTTCATCAACACGATGAAGCAGGAACCCCAGCTTGAGCAGCTTCTCCCGCTGACCGGCGAGCGTCTCGGAACCCCGGAAGGGAACTGGGACTACCTCTACGAGCCGGACGCGCAGGTGGTGATCGACGAACTCCTGGTGCGCTACGTCGAAGCGCTGGTGTATCAGGGTGTCGCCGAGAACATGGCGTCCGAACAGAGTGCCCGGATGGTGGCGATGAAGGCAGCCTCCGACAACGCAGGTAACGTGATCGGCGAACTGCAACTGGTCTACAACAAGACCCGTCAGGCAGCGATCACCAAGGAACTGTCAGAAATTGTCGGCGGCGCAGCCGCGGTGTAACGGTTTAAACAAGTTTGGGGAAACGACGATGAGTCAAGGAACGATCGTTCAATGCATCGGCGCCGTGGTGGATGTGCAGTTCCCGCGCGACGCGATGCCCAAGATTTACGACGCCCTCGAGTTGGCTGGTTCTGAACTGGTTCTTGAAGTTCAGCAGCAACTTGGTGATGGTGTTGTGCGTACCATTGCGCTGGGGTCTTCGGACGGCCTGCGTCGTGGCATGCAAGTTTCGAACACCGGCAAGGGTATTGCCGTGCCGGTCGGTCACGGCACGCTGGGCCGGATCATGGATGTGCTGGGTCGTCCGATCGACGAAGCCGGCCCGATCCAGTGCGACGAGCGTCGGGTCATTCACCAGAAGGCCCCGAAGTTCGACGAGCTCTCCCCGTCCGTGGATCTGCTCGAAACCGGCATCAAGGTTATCGACCTGATCTGTCCGTTCGCGAAGGGCGGTAAGGTCGGCCTGTTCGGTGGCGCCGGTGTCGGCAAGACCGTGAACATGATGGAGCTCATCAACAACATCGCCAAGCAGCACAGCGGTCTGTCGGTGTTCGCCGGCGTGGGCGAGCGTACCCGTGAAGGGAACGACTTCTACCACGAAATGAAGGACTCCAACGTTCTCGACAAGGTTGCGATGGTGTTCGGTCAGATGAACGAGCCCCCCGGCAACCGTCTGCGCGTCGCGCTGACCGGCCTGACCATGGCCGAGCGTTTCCGTGACGAAGGTCGTGACATCCTGTTCTTCGTGGACAACATCTACCGTTACACCCTGGCCGGTACCGAAGTGTCCGCGCTGCTGGGTCGTATGCCGTCCGCGGTGGGTTACCAGCCGACGCTGGCCGAAGAAATGGGCCGTCTGCAGGAGCGTATCACCTCCACCAAGGTGGGCTCGATCACCTCGATCCAGGCCGTGTATGTGCCTGCGGACGACTTGACCGACCCGTCGCCTGCCACCACCTTCCTGCACCTCGACTCGACCGTCGTGCTGTCCCGTGACATCGCCGCCCTGGGTATCTACCCGGCCGTCGATCCGCTGGACTCCACTTCCCGTCAGCTCGATCCGCTGGTTGTTGGCGAAGAGCACTACAACACCGCTCGCGGCGTTCAGCAGACCCTTCAGCGTTACAAGGAACTGCGCGACATCATCGCGATTCTGGCGACATCATCGCGATTCTGGGTATGGACGAACTGGCTCCGGAAGACAAGCTGCTTGTCGCCCGTGCCCGTAAGATCCAGCGTTTCCTGTCCCAGCCGTTCTTCGTGGCGGAAGTGTTTACCGGTTCGCCCGGCAAGTACGTTCCCCTGAAGGAAACGATCAAGGGCTTCAAGACGATTCTCAGCGGTGAAGTGGATCACCTGCCCGAGCAGGCCTTCTACATGGTCGGCCCGATCGAAGAAGTCTTCGAAAAAGCGAAGACCCTCTGATCAATGCGGCCATCGCCCGGCGGTGCTCCATGAGCCCGCCGGTTTGAGGAGGAATTAGCTATGGCAATGACCATTCACGTCGATATCGTCAGCGCGGAAGAGAAGATCTTCTCGGGTCTGGCCGAGTTCGTGGCGCTGCCCGGTGAGTCCGGCGAGCTGGGGATTCTGCCCGGCCACATGCCGCTGATGACCCGTATCAAGCCGGGTGCCGTGCGCGTCAAGGTTCAGAACCAGGCCGAGGAAGAGCTGGTCTTCGTGGCAGGTGGCCTGCTGGAAGTTCAGCCGAGCCTCGTCACGGTTCTCGCCGACACCGCGATCCGCGGTCACGATCTGGACGAAGCGAAGGCCCTCGAAGCCAAGCGTCGTGCCGAAGAAGCGCTGCAGAACCAGGGTTCCGCCCTGGAGTATGCGAAGGCTCAGTCCGAGCTGGCGTCTGCTCTGGCCCAGATCGCTGCGATCAGCAAGCTGAAGAAGCGCGGCCACTGATCTCGACACGTCGTCGTACAACAAGAAAGGCAGTCCGGAAGGGCTGCCTTTTTTGTTGTGTTCCCGGCATGGGCTAAAGCCTGCGACTGCCCGCCGCTGATCGGCATGTCGCGTGCCGTGGGAGGGGCAGCGCTCAGCCTCGGGCGTCCCGCCCGCTGTCCAGGGAATAGCCGGCGGCGTCGAGGATGGCTGGCAAGGCTTCGGCAGCCCGCATGCGCAGGCGGATCGTCACGAGCTCGCTGAGGTGGGTTTCGCCCGGGTTGATCTCGATAGTCGCTGCACCTCGTGCCGCGGCGGCGAGCACCGGCCCCGCGATGTACGGGAACGCACTGCCGGTGCCGACCGAGATGACCAGATCCGGCTCCGTTGCGAGCACTGCCTCGAAGCGATGCAGGGCCTGGCTCGGCAGATGTTCGCCGAACAGCACCACATCGGGCCGCAGGATGCCCCCGCAGTGCGGGCAGGCAGGCGGAATCGAGAGGCCGGCGTAACTTTCCACCCGCCGCACGCGCCGGCAGTCGACGCACAGCAGGCGCCGGAGGGTGCCGTGCATTTCGATGACATTGCAGGAACCGGCGAGCAGGTGGAAGCCATCGACGTTCTGGGTGACCACCGTAACCTGCCCGTGGAGCGCCTCCAGGCGGGCGATGGCGTAGTGGCCGGCGTTCGGGTGGGCGCCGCGGCAGCTCGCCTCGATCTGGGACAGATAGTGCCAGGCGATGTCGGGCCGCTTCTCGAACATCGCGCCGGAGAGCGCCTGTTCGATCGGCAGGCCGATATCGGTGAGCGCACCCTCATACAATCCGCCCACTCCTCGATAGGTCGGCAGGCCGGAATCCGCCGACAGACCGGCGCCGGTGATGATCAGGATGCGCCGTGCGGTCGATAGGAGACGACCCGCGGCTTCGACGAGCCCTGTGTGATGGTTTAGGGTAGTGTTCATCATGCGATAGCCCTGCTGGGCGCATTCGGTCGGAACACGCGCCTCAAGCCCGGATTGTGCGGTTTAACGAGCGCCGAAGCGAGGGTTTTAGATACGTGGCCGCAGGCGCCTGCAGCCCTACTGAAGACGAGAATCACGATCATGTGCCAGCTTTTGGGAATGAACTGCAATACCCCGACCGACATCTGCTTTTCCTTTGCAGGTTTCCAGGCCCGGGGCGGGCTGACCGACGTGCACAGGGATGGCTGGGGGATCGCCTTCTTCGAGGGCCGTGGTGTCCGCGTCTTTCTTGATCCGCAGGCCAGCAGCACCTCCCGGGTGGCCGACCTGGTCCGCCATTACCCGATCCATTCCCTCAACGTCATCGCGCATATCCGCAAGGCCACCCAGGGCCTGGTGAGCCTCGAGAACACGCACCCCTTCCAGCGCGAGCTATGGGGCCGCTACTGGGTATTTGCCCACAATGGGAACTTGCACGGTTTCAGCCCCGAACTTTTCGGTCAGTTTACGCCCGTTGGCCAGACGGACTCCGAACATGCCTTCTGCTACCTGCTGGAGGCCCTGCGCCGGCGTTTTCCCGGCGGCGAGCCCAGCCGGCAGGAGCTGTTCGCGGCGGTTCGCGAGCTGGCGGCCGAGATCGGTGCCCACGGTGAATTCAATTTCCTGCTCTCCAACGGCAGTTTCCTGTTTGCCCACTGCGCCTCGCGGCTCGTGTACATCGTGCGGAAGGCGCCGTTTGCGCGGGCGCACCTGAAGGATCAGGACGTTTCAGTGGATTTCAGCGAACTCACCTCGCCCGACGACCGGGTTGCCGTCGTGGCGACCACGCCCCTCACGGACGACGAGAACTGGACCGTGATCGAGCCAGGCAGCCTCATGATGTTCGTCGATGGCGCCCCCGTCGACATGGGCCCCGCGGCCACCTGCGCCTTCGTTCGCGAGGACGCGGCGGCACGTTGCGGCGATGCCCTGGCGGCTTCCGGAGGCTGATTTTCTATGAATTACGTCACACCAAATCACCAACGAGAATTTGTGATCCAACCGGGCTAGAATCCCCGGTTATGTTGAGATCCAGGGCGAGACCCCCATGCCGACGAGCGCTCCGAAAGATTGCCCCCTGTGTTTCCCCGTAGGCGAGACGCTGCTCTGGCACGACGCAAGCTGCCGGGTGATCCGTGTCGATGACGCCGACTACCCGGGCTACTGCCGCCTGATCTGGAACGAGCACGTCGCCGAGATGAGCGACCTCACGCCCACCGAACAGCGCCATTGCTTCAATATCCTGATGGCGGTCGAGGTTGCGCTGCGTGAATGCTTCCGCCCCGAGAAGATCAATCTCGCCAGCTTCGGCAACGTCGTCCCGCACCTGCACTGGCACCTCATTCCCCGTTATCTCGACGACCGTCATTTTCCCCAGCCGATCTGGGGCCAGGCGCAGCGCAAGGACGGTGGTTCGCCGGCGCCGGACGTGGACGATGCCCGGCTCGCGCTGGCGATCCGCAATGCCATTGCCGAGCATCTCGCCGGTTGAACCCTGAGGATCCATCGATGCCGGACAGCGCTCAAACCTACACCGACCTGCGCAGCGTGGAGCAGTACCGCAAGCTCCTGCGCAACTTGCACACGCTCAATGCCTCCGAGAGCCACGCCACCCTCGTGCGCATGCTCGAGGGCCTCCTGGCCAGCCCGCTGGGCCCCGAGGAGCAGCTCGAAGTGCTGGAGTCGGCCCGCCAGACGATCACCTTCGTCCAGCACGAGATGTCGTCCCGCTACGCGGCCCACCCCTTGCCGCCGGACAGCCAGGAAGACGCCACCCTGCGCCAGGTCGTGCGCCTGTGGACGGCCCTCAGCACCGCCTACGCGCGCCTTGCCGAGCGCGGCAGCGGCAGCGACGAGTTCCGCGCCCAGTGGCCGCTGCTCGCCCAGCGCCGCATCCAGTACCTCGGCCAGGTCATCATCGAATATTTCCGCGCCCACCGGGCCGAGCCGCCGGGGGCCTGGAAGGCCGTGCACGCGGCCTTCCTCGAGGCCGAGCGGGCCGGCGTCACCCACAGCCGGGTCATCGACCCCCTCAACAACACCTGGAAGGCCCAGAGCCCCGACGAGGCCTACATCGCGCTGCTGCTGGTCGACCTCACCAACCCCTACGGCCGCAACCAGCGCGAGCTCAACTGGATCTGCCGCTGGGCCCAGCGCTTCGCCCCCTACTGCATCATGCAGACCAACTGGGAAAAGGACGACGCCCGCGCCTACGGCCTCGATCTCACCGAAGACCACGGCCTGCGTCCGGTGGCGCTGATCGGCTCGCGCCCGGGCATGCGGCGTTTCGACGGCCATCGCCTGGCCGCCCAGATCAAGGCCATGCTGGCCGAGTTCAAGCAGGGCACCACCCCGGCCTCCCTGGGCCTCGGCGACGACTGCTCCCAGCCCGCCTGCGCGCGCCTGCTGGTCTCGCTGTACCGCCCGTGGGGCATGTCGGCGGCGGGGCGGCGCTTCCCGCGGCGCAGCAAGAAGGGGAGCAACAAGATCTGCACCGACTGGGAGGCCATCAGCCTGCTCGTCTCGGGCCGCGACTTCGTGCCACCCAACCGACGCCAGGCGCTGGGCAGCCGCTACGACATAAACGTGATCACCTTCGGCGCCCGCGCCGACGACGACGTGCCGGATTTCATCGATCCCGAGGTCGAAGTCCAGAAGCGCGGCTTCGCCCTCGACGAATGGCAGACGGTGGACCACTCCGTGTCCGGTTTCCGGGTGCAGCGCAAGCACCCGGGGCAACGCATCGAGCACCACCAGATGGTCGGCATCAAGCCGAGCGACGGCAACCAGTACCTGCTGGGCCAGGTCAGCTGGCTGATGTACGAACCCGACGGCACCCTGATGGCTGGCATCCACCTGCTGGCGGGCCTGCCGACGGCGGTGGCGGTGCGCACCACGGGCGTCAACATCAGCTCCCACGACCCCTACGCCCAGGGCTTCCTGTTGCCCGAGATTGCCGCGATGCGGGCGCCCGCCACCATCGTGCTGCCCGGCGGCTGGTTTCATGCCGACCGGGTGATCGAGATCCACGACGGCGAGCCGCGCCATATCCGCCTGACCAGCCTGGTGGCCCGCGGCACCAACTTCGACCAGGCTACCTACGAGCACGTGTCGACGGCTTCCCGGGCCTCCGCAAACGCCGCCTGAGCGGCTTGGGGCGGCGGCGCCCGGGGCGCCGTTCAGCTCACCAGCCGGCGGGCCGGGAAGCAGGCCGTGAAGCGGCTGCCGCGGCCCGGCTCGCTGTCGATCAGCAGGTCGCCCTGGTGGCGGCTCAGCACATGCTTGACGATGGCCAGCCCCAGCCCGGTGCCGCCGGTCTCCCGCGAGCGGCCCCGGTCCACCCGGTAGAAACGCTCGGTCAGGCGCGGGATGTGATCGGCGGCGATGCCGATACCGTCGTCTTCCACCGTGTATTCCACCACCGCCCCGCGCTGCCGCCAGCTGATCCGGATGTGGCCGCCCTCCGGGGTGTAGCGCACCGCGTTGATCGCCAGGTTGGCGAAGGCGCTGTGCAGCTCCTTGGCGTTGCCCAGCAGCGGCGCCGACACCGCGCAGTCGAGCTCGATGTGGTGACGGCCGGCAGACACCACGACGGCCTCCCGTTCCACGTCGTGGATCAGCTTGGCCACGTCCACCGGCTCCTCCTGCCACATCGGGGCGCCGGCCTCGAGGGCCGAGAGGGTCAGCAGGTCCTGGATCAGCTGCTGCATCCGCCCGGCCTGCTCCGAGGCGAGGCCCAGGTAGTGGCGGATGTCTTCCTTGTCGAGATCGTCCAGCCCGTCGATCACCGTCTCGAGGAAACCGCTCACCACGGTGAGTGGGGTGCGCATCTCGTGGGACACGTTGGCGACGAAATCGCGCCGCATCGCCTCGACCCGCTGCCCCTGGGTGATGTCCTCGGACAGCAGCAGGCGCATGTCTTCGCTGAAGGGCACGATGGTGACCACCAGCGTGCGCGGGACAGGCCGGCCGATCGTGAAGGTGAGGGGCGCCGAGTAGTCGCCCGCCTTCAGGTAGCGCACGAAATCGGGTTGGCGGACGATGTTGGTGACGGGTGTGCCCTGGTCGCGCACGCGGTCGAGGCCGAACTGCTGCTCGCCCTGGTGGTTGACCCAGTCGATGGTGTTGGCGGACGACAGGAACATCAGCCCGTGGGGCATCGCCTGGCTGGCCTCGCGGAAGCGCTCGAGGGCCGCCGACAGGCGTTCCTGCTTGTGGAAGGCGCGCTGCGAGCGGCGATTGACGTCGGCGAAGACGTAGTCCCACATGCCGAGGGCCCGCGGCAGCGGCGCCGACTCCTCGGAGGGCGTGCGCATCCAGCGCACCAGCTTGAACAGGTTGTTGATGTGATAGGCGCCGGCGGCGAGCAGGGCGACGGTGAAGGTCAGCAACCCGGCCTCGCGGCCGAAGAACACGCCGACACCGACCGCCAGCACGATGAAGACGCCCAGCGCCGTGAACACCGCGACGCGGATGTAGCTGATCGGCCGGATGACCGTGAGGGTTTCGGCAGGCTGGTTGGACACGGATCAGCGCCCTGTCGTCGTGGTTTCCTGCTGGGTCGAGAAACGGTAGCCGCTGCCGCGCACCGTCTGCACCAGCCCGTCGTGCTGGCTGGGCTCGAGGGCGCTGCGCAGGCGGCGGATGTGCACATCCACCGTGCGCTCCTCGACGAACACGTGGTCGCCCCACACCTGGTCGAGCAGCTGGGCGCGGGAATGCACCCGCTCCGGGTGGGTCATCAGGAAGTGCAGCAGGCGGAACTCGGTCGGGCCGAGGTTCACCGGATTGCCATCGGCTGCGAGGCGGTGGGTGGCCGGGTCGAGGCGCAGGCCGCCGATCTCGACGGCGTCCTCGGTGGTCTCCGGGGCCCGCCGGCGCAGCACCGCCTTGATGCGGGCCACCAGCTCGCGGGGCGAGAAGGGCTTGGTGACGTAGTCGTCGGCGCCCGCTTCGAGGCCGGCGACCTTGTCCTGCTCCTCGCCGCGGGCGGTGAGCATGATCAGCGGGATGCTGCGGGTGCGCTCCTCGCTGCGCAGGCGCTTGGCGAACTCCACGCCCGACATGCCGGGCAGCATCCAGTCGAGCAGGATCAGGTCGGGCAGGGCGTCGCGGACGATGCGCTGCCCCGTTTCGGCGTCACCGGCCCGCAGCACGTGGTGGCCGGCGCGGGTCAGGTTGGCGGCGATGAGTTCCTGGATGGCGGGCTCGTCTTCGACGAGGAGGATCGTGGCGGGCATCAACAGCTCCAATGGATCACAAGACGGGCGCAGTGTATTGCAGCTAATTGAAGGTTTGATGACAGGTCACCGGATTGCAACCTTGCCGGCGGCGTCCATCGTGCCCGGCGCCGGGCCGGCCTCTAGTATCATGGCGGGGTTCACCATTTTAACGACGGAAACCCCATGGCCGGCCTCAGCAAGGACGATCCCGTTCCCACCGAGATCAAGCTACACCAGCGTTCGCGCCTGATGGAAGTCGCCTTCGACGACGGCCAGCGCTTCGAATTCAGCTACGAGTTCCTGCGCGTCTTCTCGCCCTCGGCCGAAGTGCGCGGCCACGGCGTCGGCCAGGAAGTGCTGCAGCTGGGCAAGCGCGACGTCACCATCGAGCGCATCGAGCCCGTCGGCAACTATGCCATCCGCCCGGTTTTCTCGGATGGCCACGACAGCGGCCTGTACTCGTGGGATTACCTCTACCAGCTCGGCGAGAACCGCGACGACCTGTGGCAGACCTACCTCGTCCGCCTCGAGGCCGAGGGGGGCAGCCGCGATCCGGCCGATCTTCCGCCGCCCGCCCCCAAGGCCGGCGGCTGCGGGCACCACTGACAACCGAAACTCCCTCACGACCATGAACGACAAGACCACCCATTTCGGCTTCCAGCAGGTCGCCGAATCCGAAAAGGCCGGCAAGGTCCGCGGCGTGTTTTCGTCCGTCGCCAGCAGCTACGACGTGATGAACGACCTCATGTCCTTCGGCCTGCACCGCCTCTGGAAAGCCTTCACGGTGCAGATCGCCGGCGTGCGCAAGGGCGACCGGGTGCTCGACGTGGCCGGCGGCACCGCCGACCTGTCCCTCGCCTTCGCCAGGAAGGTCGGCCCGACCGGCCAGGTGTGGCTCACCGACATCAACCACGCGATGCTCTCCGTCGGCCGCGACCGGGTCGTCGACAAGGGCATGCTGCTGCCGGTGGCCCAGTGCGACGCCGAGAAGCTGCCCTTCCCCGACAACCACTTCGACGTGGTCACGGTGGCCTTCGGCCTGCGCAACATGACCCACAAGGACCAGGCCATCGCCGAGATGCGCCGCGTGCTCAAGCCCGGCGGCCGCCTGCTGGTGCTGGAGTTCTCGAAGGTCTGGAAGCCGCTGGCGCCGGCCTACGATTTCTATTCGTTCAAGCTGCTGCCGCTGATGGGCGAGAAGGTCGCCAAGGACGCCGAGAGCTACCGCTACCTGGCCGAGAGCATCCGCATGCACCCCGACCAGGAGTCGCTCAAGGAGTTGATGCAGAACGCCGGCCTGGCGCGTGTCGAATACTTCAACATGACCGCCGGCGTCGTCGCGCTGCACCGCGGCTACAAGCTCTGAGGCCGGCCACGCCCCACGCCGGCGGGTGCCGCAGGGGCGCGGCGGCAGTTCAGGGGTACAGCCCGCGCAGCTTGTGCGCCATCAGCACCCGCTCGCAGCCCAGCACGAAGGCGGCGGTGCGCAGGCTGATGGCCTTTTGCCGGGCGCTTTCCCAAACCGCGGCGAAGGCCTCGCGCATGATGTGCTCGAGCCGCGCGTTGATCTCTTCTTCGCTCCAGAAGAAGGCGCTGATGTCCTGCACCCATTCGAAATAGCTCACCGTCACGCCGCCGGAGTTGGCCAGCACGTCGGGGATCACCGTGATGCCGCGGTCCTGCAGGATCAGGTCGGCCTCGGGGGTCGTCGGGCCGTTGGCACCCTCGGTGATCAGCCGGGCGCGGATGCGCCCCGCGTTGTCTGCGGTGATCTGGTTCTCGAGCGCGGCGACGACCAGGATGTCGGCGTCGGCGGCCCAGAAGTCGTCCGAGGAGATGCTCTCCGCGCCCGGTGCGCCCGCAAGCGCGCCGTTCGCCAGGCGCCAGGCCTTGACGGCCCGCACGTCGAAGCCGCCCGGGTTGGCGATCGAGCCGCTGTCGTCCTGCAGGGCGACGACCCGCGCGCCGGCATCGGCAAAGCAGCGGGCGGCGGCGTCCCCCACGTTGCCGAAGCCCTGGATCGCCACCTTTGCGCCGGCGATCTCCAGCCCCATGCGGCGAGCCGCCTCGGCGGTGCTCACGAACACCCCGCGGCCGGTGGCGTCCTTGCGCCCCAGGCTGCCACCCAGGCTCACCGGCTTGCCGGTGACGACGCCCATCGCGGTGCGCCCTTCGTTCATCGAGTAAGTGTCCATCACCCAGGCCATCACCTGCTCGTTGGTGTTGATGTCGGGCGCCGGGATGTCCTTGTCCTGGCCCAGCAAGATGTGGATCTCGCTGGTGTAGCGGCGGGTCAGGCGCTCGAGCTCGGCGGGCGACAGGCCCTTCGGGTCGACCCGCACGCCGCCCTTGGCGCCGCCGAAGGGCACATTGACGACGGCGTTCTTGACCGTCATCCACGCCGACAGGGCCATCACCTCCGACAGCGTGACCCGCGGGTGGAAGCGGATGCCGCCCTTGCCCGGGCCGCGGGCGAGGTTGTGCTGGACCCGATAGCCCTCGAAGTGGGCCATCTCGCCGTTGTCGAGGCGGATCGGCACGTTGACGATCAGGGCCCGCATCGGGCGCGTCAGGATGGGCGCCAGCGGGCGCAGGTCGGCCGCCAGGTGCGGCTCCACCCGGTCGATCTGGACCAGGAAGGTTTCCCACGGCCCCAGATGCTCGGCCGACAGGTAGGACGGGATGTGCGAGACGTTGCTCATGTTGTTCTCTCTCCTCCGGCGGGGTGCCTGATGATCGAGACTGCCGGGCCGGGCGGCAGTTCCCGCGGGCCGTTGGCGGGCTCAGAGCTGCTCGAGGGCTGCCAGCCGGTAGCCGCGGTGGAGCAGCGCCTCGCGCAGGAAGCGCGCCGTGCGCACCGCGTCGGGCCCGTCGCCATGCACGCAGATGCTGCCGATGGTGCACGGCAGGCGCTTGCCGTTCACCGAGATCAGGGCCTGCTCGTCGAGCATCGCGCCGACGTGGGCGAGGGAGGCTTCGGCGCCGTGGATCATCGCGTCGGGCCGCGAACGTGGCACGAGCTGGCCGTCGTCGAGGTAGGCCCGGTCGGCGAAGATCTCCTCGACCACCGGCAGGCCGGCCAGGTAGCCCGCCTCGGCGAGCTTCGAGAGGGCCGGGGCGAGCAGGATCAGCGAGGGGTCGAAGGCCTTGATCGCGGCGACCACCGTGCCGGCCAGCGCCGGGTCGACGCAGGCCATGTTGCTGAGGGCGCCGTGGGGCTTCACGTGGCTCATCGTCAGCCCTTCGGTGCGGGCCATGCCGGCCAGCGCCGCCAGCTGGTAGAGGATGATGGCTTCGAGCTCGGGGGCCGGGATCGTCATCGCGCGGCGGCCGAAGCCCTGCAGGTCGGGGTAGGCGATGTGCGCGCCAACGCTCACCCCGGCCTTCCGGGCCAGGCTCAGGGTGCGGCGCATCACCAGCGGGTCGCCGGCGTGGAAGCCGCAGGCGACGTTGGCGCTGTTCACGGTGGCGAGCATCTCGGCGTCGCTGCCCATCTCCCAGGCGCCGAAGCTCTCCCCCAGGTCGGCGTTGAGGTTGACGGTCTTGGGCATGGCGGTCCTCGCGGGGCGGTGTCGGAAACCCGGGCGGCCGTCCGGGGCTGGTGGAGATGATGACACCATCCGGTGCGATTTGTGTTGCACCGCGCTAGCGCTGCCGTGTGGCGGACGGATTCCGGCGGCCGTCCGGCGTGCAGCCCTTACAATAGGGCCTGTTCGTACGTTTGTTGCGGGAGTCCCAGATGCTCGTCTCGTCAGCCGTTGCCGGCCTCAATCACCTGCTTGCCGATGCCGCCTGGGCGCGGCAGCGCCTCGCGCCCTTTGCCGGGCGTACCGCGGTCTTCGCGCTGAAGCCCGTCGAGATCGGCGTCGGGATCGACAACGAGGGTTACTTCACCGAGGCCGTCACCGCCGAGCCGGACGTCTCCCTCGAGCTGCCGCTCGCCTCGCTGCCCAAGGCGATCGGCGGCGTCGATGCGCTGATGGCGGACATCCGCATCAGCGGCAACGCCGACTTTGCCGACGCCCTCGGCTTCGTGCTGCGCAAGCTGCGCTGGGACGGCGAGGAGGCCCTGTCGCGGGTGGTGGGCGACATCGCCGCCCATCGGGCCGTCGGGCTGGCCCGGGGCGTGGTGGATTGGCAGCGCTCCACCGCCCAGCGGGTGGTGGAGAACCTGGCCGAGTATTTCAGCGAGGAGCAGCCGATGGTGGTGAAGCACGCCGCCCTCGAGGCCCTGTCGGGCGAGACCGCTGCGCTGCGCGACGACCTGGCGCGGCTCGACAAGCGCCTGCGCAAGCTGGAAGGCCGGGGCTGAGCCCCGCGGGGTTCAGGGCAGGAAGATCGGGTCGGACAGCACCAGGGTGCCGTCCCGGCGCATCATCAGGTTGCCGGGGTTGAGCAGGTCGGGCTGGACGGGGTATTCCTCGATGAAGTCCGACAGGGCCGAGACGGCCTGGACGAGGCTCGCCGGCAGCCCCGGGGGCGGGTCCTGGGCGATGTGGTAGAGGGCCAGGCGGCCGCGATTGACGCCCATGTTGGCCCACTTCTCGCAGCCTTCCCAGTAGGTTTTCACGAGGATGCGGCCGAGCTCGGCGGCGTTGCCCGCGAGCGGCAGCAGGCGTTCGATCTCGAGCAGGCGGAAGGAATAGCCGTTGCTGGCCTTGCCGACGACACCGTGGTCGGCGAAGAGGCGCGGAAAATGGATGCCGGTGGGGCGGTCGTCCGCGGCGAGATAGAAGTAATCGGCGGGCGAACTCACCACCTTGAAGACGCGTTCATCGTCGCCGGCGGCGAGGACGATCGAGGATTCCCCCCGCCCGATTTCCGCGAGGCCGTCGAGCAGGGGGTGGGCCGGGACCGGATCGGCGAGGCAGGCGGCTTTCGCCGCCTGTTCAGACCCGGTGGATGGCCGGTCGATCATGGGGGACCGACGTGGTTCAGCCGATGATGTTGTAGCCCGCATCCACGAAATGCACGCCGCCCGACATGTTGCGGCCCGCGTCGGAGACCAGGAAGGCGGTGAGCGCGCCGATGTCTTCCGGGGTCACCAGGCGGTGCAGCGGCGAGCGGTCGACCGCGGCGGCCATCAGGCCGTCGAAGCCGGCGATGCCGGAGGCGGCGCGGGTCATCAGCGGGCCCGGGGAGATGGCGTTGACGCGGATGTTCTTGGGGCCGAGCTCGAAGGCCATGTAGCGGGTGGCGGCTTCGAGGGCGGCCTTGCACAGGCCCATCACGCCGTAGTTGGCGATGACCTTCTCGCTGCCCAGGTAGGTCATGGTGATCAGCGAGCCGCCACCGGCCTTCTCGAGCAGCGGCTCGGCCTTGCGGGCCAGGCGCAGGAAGGAGTGGGTGGACACGTCCATCGCCAGCGCGAAGCCGTCGGCCGAGGTGTCGACCACGCGGCCGTGCAGGTCGTCGCGCTTGGCGAAGGCCATGCTGTGGATCGCGAAGTCGAGCTTGCCGTACTTGGCGTCGATCTGGGCGAATACGTCATCGACGATCTCGGGCTTGGTGACGTCGAGGAGCATCACGTCCTCGACGCCCAGGCGGCTGACGATGGGCTCGATGAAGGCCAGGGTCTTCTCGTTCTGGTAGGTGATGACGACCTTTGCGCCAGCCTCGACACAGGCTTCGGCGACCCCGGTGGAGATGGACTTTTCGTTGGCGATACCGGTGATCAGGCCGACCTTGCCTTCGAGGTTGATAATCGGGTTCATGTGCGGGCTCCGTTGGGAAGAGAAAAATACTGCACTGCAGCAAACGTACGGCTTAAAATAATAGAGACTTGTCGTTACAGTCCACTCCTCCTAACGGAAGGTTCCCAGATTTCTTCAACCGGATTGTTGCGATGCATCAAAAAACGGCCGAAAACCATTCCGGCCCGGGAATCCTCCCGGTCTATGTCTTCCTCGATTTCGACGGGGTCACCCACCCGTGGAGCCAGGCGGAGGATTTCCGCTGCCTGCCGGTTCTCGAGGCGGTATTGCGCGATTACCCGGAGACCCGCGTGGTGATCTCGTCGGACTGGCGGACACTGTTTTCGCTGCCCAAGCTGGTGGCGCGCTTCTCCGAGGACATCCGGCCGCGGGTGATCGACGTGACGCCGACGATCTTCCCGCGCAATCCCAACGAGCTCTACGGCCTGCGCGAGCGCGAAGCCCGCCAGTGGCTGGCGGCCAAGGCGCCCAGCGCCGAGTGGCTGGCGGTGGACGACGCGCCGGGCAACTGGCCGACCCGTCCGCGGCTGGTGCTCACCGATTTCAAGCAGGGTTTCACCGACGAGGACGCCGGGCGCATGCGGCGCATGCTCGACGCCTTCCGGGCCGGCGCCGGGCAAGCCGGGGCCTGAGCCTTCCCGCCGGCGCCATTGCGGGCGCCACCCCGCCAGGCTCCATGCGCCTTGCGACATGATGTCGCACCCGGCCGTTTCCTGGCCTCGATCAAGCGGTTTTGCGGACCTGCCTTGCTACAGTTCGGCTCCCTTTGCCCACTGACAAGGATTGCTCCGATGACCTCCCTTCGCCCGACTCCCGTCGCGCTGGCCCTCGGCCTCGCCTTTGCCGGCACGGCCCTCGCGCAGCCGGCAGCGCCGAACACCGACACGGCCCTGACGCTCGGCCAGGTGGTGGTCAGCTCGAGCGCCAGCGGCCCGCTGGAGGCCCGGCGCCTGCTCACCTCGGTGGACATCCTCCCCGGCGAGCGCATCGAGAATCAGGTGGCCCAGAACAACTGGGAGCTCTTCGGCCAGGTGCCGGGCGTGATGCTCACCCAGTTCGGGCAGGGCACCACCTCGGGCAAGTTCTCGATGCGCGCCTTCAACGGTGAAGGCGAGATCAACGCGGTGAAGCTGCTGATCGACGGCGTGCCGTCGAACAGCAACGACGGCAACATGCCCTACATCGACCTCGCTCCGCGGGTCGACATCGACGCGATCGAGGTGGTGCGCGGCACCAACGACGCCCGCTACGGCCTCCACAACATAGCCGGCAATGCCAACATCGCAACCCGCAGCGGCGGCAACTACCTGCTCGGGCGGGCCAGCTACGGCAGCTTCAACGCCACCGACCTGCAGGCGGCGGCCGGCATCGAGAAGGACGGCCTGGCCCAGAACTACGCGGTGGCCGTGCAGCGCACCGACGGCTACCGGGACCACTCCGAGGCCCAGGGGGCGTCGTTTTCGGGCAAGTGGTTCTTCACGCCCCAGGGCGGCACCAGCCGCTTCGGCCTGATCGCCCGCCATTACACCGCCAGCGCCGAGGAGGCCGGCTACCTCACCCGCAGCCAGCGCAGCCTCAACCCCGATCAGTCGCCGGCCCACAACGCCACCGACGAGGACCGCCGCCAGGTGAGCCAGTTTGCCCTCCAGGGCGAGTCCGAGCTCGGCAGCCAGCTGTTCTGGAACGGGCAGGTGTACCTCAACAACCTCGATGACCACCGCTTCGTGAAGTTCTCGGCGGGCGCCTCCCAGCAGGAGCGCATCGTCCTCGAGACCCACACCGGCGCGTCCACCAGCCTCACCTGGCGCGGCGGCCAGACGGCCATCGGCCGGATCTCGGTGATGGGCGGGCTCGACGCCGAGCACCAGGAAAACCGCAGCCAGCGCTACAACACGATCAGCCAGGTGCGCCAGAACCAGACCCGCAACCAGAGCTTCGAGTTCAACACCCAGGGCGCCTTCGTGCAGGCCGAGTGGAAGCCGATACCGGCCCTCACCCTGGTGCCGGCCTGGCGCATCGACAGCATCAATGGCAGCTACACCAACCAGCTGAACGGCCTCAGCTACCCGGTCAATGCCTACGGCACGATCGAGCAGCCCAAGCTCTCGGCGATCTACGCGTTCAGCCCGGCCTGGTCGGTGTATGGCAACTGGGGCCGCAGCTTCCAGGTGGGCGTGGGGACGGCCTCGTACAAGGTCAATCAGAGCAATGACCTGGCGCCGTCGATCAACGAAGGTGCCGAGCTGGGCGTCAAGTTCCGGCCGGCCGGCTGGCTCGACGGCCGGGTGGCGGTGTGGCGCCAGACGGCCTCCAACGAGGCCCGCCGCCGGCTCAACGACCCCTCCAACGATTCCGAGAACATCGGCCAGACCCGCCGCCAGGGGCTGGACCTGCAGCTCAACGCCCGCCCGACCGCGCGCCTCGGGCTGTGGATGTCGGCGGCCTACCAGGATTCCGAGATCCTGAAGGCCGATGCGGCGTCGGTGGCCACCACCGGCAAGGAGATCGACCACGTCCCGCACCTGCTCTACAACCTGGGCGCCGACTACCAGGCGAGCGACGCGCTGCGCGTGTCGGCGTGGGTCAATGGCCAGTCCAGCTACTACCTGGAGCGCAGCAACACCAGCGGAAAGTTCGGCAACTTCGCCCATCTGAATCTATCGGCCGGCTACCGCTTCACCCCGGCGGTCAGCGCCGAGGTGCTGGTGCGCAACCTCTTCGACCGCTACAGCGAATACGTGTGGTGGGACGGCGCCCAGAGCCTGCACGCGCCGGGCACCCCGCGCAGTGTCTTCGGCACCCTGGCCGTGCGCTTCTGAGCGCCGGCCCGCCGCATGAAGCCCGCCCTGCGCCGCGCCTGGCTGCGCGTCCATCTGTACCTCGGGCTGGCGCTGGGCGGGCTGTTTGCGCTGCTGGGGCTGAGCGGCAGCGCGCTGGTGTTCTACCTCGAGCTGGATGAGCTGCTCAACCCGCAGACGGCGGTCGTCCAGCCGGTGGCGGCGCCGTCGCCCGACGCCGTGTTCCAGCGCCTGCAGGCCCTCCACCCGGAGCGCGACGGGCCTTGGCGGATCGAGATGCCCCTGGCGCCCGACCGGCCGGTGATGGCCCGCTACTACGACCCGCCGGAAACCGCCGGGCGTGGCTTTGCCCCCCTGATGCTGACCCTCGACCCGCAGACGCTGGCCGAGACCAGCCACCGCTTCTGGGGCGACTACGCCATGACCTGGCTGTACGACCTGCATTACACCCTGCTCGCCGGCCCGACCGGGCGCTCGGTGGTGGGGTGGACCGGGGTGCTGCTGCTCGTCTCCCTGCTCACCGGCCTGGCCCTGTGGTGGCCCGGCCCGAAGCGCCTGCAGGCGGCCCTGAGGCCGGTGCTGCGCAAGGGGCCGGTGCGGCTCACCTACGACCTGCACGTGCTGGGCGGCATCTACGGGATGGTGGTGCTCGTGGCGCTGGCCTTCACCGGCGCGGTGCTGGCGCTGCCGGAGATCGCCCGCCCGCTGGTGGCGGCGGTGTCGCCGCTGGCGCCGGGCTTCCGCGGGCCGGCCGGGCTGGTGGACGAGGGCGAGCCTTCATTGTCCCTCGACGCCGCGCTGGCGATTGCCCGGCTGCAGTTTCCGGACGGTGAGCTGCGCTGGGTGGAGACGCCCGGCAGGCAGGGCCGGCCGATCTCGCTGCGTTTCTACAGGCCAGGCGAGCCCGGGCGGCGCTTTGCGCGCAACCAGGTGTGGGTGGACCCGGGCACCGGCGCTGTCCTGGCGGTCCGCGACACCCGGCACGATCCCGCCGGCGAGCGCTTCATGGACTGGATGCACCCGCTCCACAACGGCGAGGCCTTCGGCCTGACCGGCCGGGTGCTGGCCTGCATGGGCGGCCTGCTGCCCTTGCTGCTGCTGGTGACCGGCTGGCTGCGCTGGCGCCACAAGCGGGCGGCGCGGCAGCTGACGGCGCTGCGGCGAGCGGCGGCCACGGCAAGCTGAGCCGTGGCCGCCGGCGTTCAGAACTGCTGCACCAGCGGCGATTCGTCCATCAGCGCGATCTGCTCGCGCAGGGCCAGGATCTGGTCCTGCCAGTAGCGCGGGCTGTCGAACCAGCCGAACGCGGCGGGGAAGGCCGGGTCGCTCCAGCGCTTGGCGATCCAGCCGGCGTAGTGGATGAGGCGCAGGGTGCGCAGGGCTTCCACCAGATGCAGGCTCCGGGTGTCGAAATCTGCGAACTGTTCGTAGCCTTCGAGCACGTGGTCGAGCTGGCGGGCCATCGCCTGGGTGTCGCCGGAGAGCAGCATCCACAGGTCCTGGATCGCCGGGCCGTTGCGGGCGTCGTCGAAATCGACGAAATGCGGGCCGGCGTCGGTCCACAGCACGTTGCCGGCGTGGCAGTCGCCGTGGAGGCGCAGCTGGGGCAGCGCGCCGGCGCGTTCGTAGCAGCGGCGCACGCTGGCGAGGGCCTGGTCGACCACCGAGTGCCAGGGCTCGCGCAGCTCGGCGGGCAGGAAGGTGCTGTGCAGGATCTCGTCGCGGGGCTGCTCGCCGAAGCTGGCGATGTCGAGGGTCGGGCGCTCGGCAAACGGCCGGCGCCCGCCCACCGCGTGGATGCGCCCGAGGAAGCGGCCGAGCCAGCCCAGCACCTCGGGGCGGTCGAGCTCGGGCGCCCGCCCGCCGCGGCGGGCAAACAGCGCGAAGCGGAAGCCGTCGTGGTGGTGCAGGGTCTGGCCGCCGATCTCGAGGGCCGGCACCGCGGGGATCTCGGCTTCGGCCAGCTCGGCCAGGAAGCCGTGCTCCTCGAGGATCGCCCCGTCGCTCCAGCGGCCGGGGCGGTAGAACTTGGCGATCAGCGGGGCGCCGTCGGCTATGCCGACCTGGTACACCCGGTTTTCGTAGCTGTTGAGGGTGAGCAGGCGCCCGTCGCAGGCGAGGCCGAGGGTCTCGACCGCGGTGAGCACGAAATCCGGGGTGAGCGGCCCGAAGGCGCCGGCGCTCACTTCTTGCCTTCGCGCACGTAGGGCTCGTGCAGTTTGACCGGCTCGACCCGGGCCAGCGCGCGGGCGCGCATGCGCAGGTTGAGCATCTCGACCATCACCGAGAAGGCCATCGCCGAGTAGATGTAGCCCTTCGGCACGTGGTGGCCGAAGGCGTCGGCCATCAGCACCACGCCGATCACCAGCAGGAACGAGAGCGCCAGCATCTTGACGGTGGGGTGGCGCGAGACGAAATCGCCGATCGGGCCGGCGGCGACCATCATCAGGCCCACCGAGGCGATCACCGCGGCCATCATCACCGGCAGGTTGTTCACCATGCCGATGGCGGTGATGATGGAGTCGAGGGAGAACACGATGTCGATCACGATGATCTGGGCGATCACCGCGCCGAAGGTGGCCTTGACGGCGCTGGAGGCTTCGCCCTCTTCGCCTTCCATCAGCTGGTGCACCTCCTGGGTGCTCTTCCAGACGAGGAACAGGCCGCCGCCGAGCAGGATCAGGTCGCGGCCGGAGAAGCCGTGCTCGAGCACGGTGACCACCGGCTCGGTCATGCCGGCCATCCACGACAGGGTCGCCAGCAGGGCGAGGCGCATGAACATCGCCAGGAACAGGCCGAGCCGGCGCGCGAAGACGCGCTTCTCGGGCGGCAGCTTGTCCACCAGGATGGAGATGAAGATCACGTTGTCGATCCCCAGCACCAGCTCGAGGGCGGTGAGGGTGAAGAAGGCGATCAGCAGTTGCGGGTCGGTCAGGAATTCCATTTTCGTTCAATGCGTTGTGGCAGAAATGAGGCGCCGCCGGGGCGGCGCGCCGCGCATGGTCGCATGAAACGGGGTGGCGCTGCGGATTCCCGAGGGGCGGGCGTCAGTGGCGGGTGGCGTGGGCGCGCATCCAGCGCTGCATGCGCGCGGCCGGCATCGGGCGGGCGATGCCGTGGCCCTGGACCAGGTGGCAGCCCAGCTGGAGCAGGGCCTGGCGGTGGCGCGGGGTCTCGACGCCCGAGGCGATCACCTCCCGGTGGAAGGCGCTGGCGAGGCCGATCATGCCCTGCACGGTGGCCATGTCGTCGGCGTCGTCGAGCATGTTGTGGACGATGCTGCGGTCGATCTTGATGCTGCGCACCGGCAGCCGGCGCAGGCTCGACATGGAGCCGTAGCCGGTGCCGAAGTCGTCGATCGCGAAGCTCACCCCGAGGGCGTTGCAGGCGGCCATGATGTCGGCGACGTGGCCCATGTCGCCGAGGGTGGCCGATTCGAGCACCTCGAGCTGGAGCTGCTCGGGGTCGACGTCCGGGTGGGCGTCGAGCACCTGCTTCAGGTGGGGCACGAAGTCCGGGTGGGCCAGGTGGCGGGCCGAGATGTTGACGCTCATCGGCGTGGCCATGCCGGCGGCGCGCCAGCTGTCGAGCTGGGCGACGGCGGTGGCGAGGACCCAGTTGCCGAGCTCGATCTCGAAGCTCGATTCGCTCACCGCCGGCAGGAACTCGCCCGGCAGGCGCAGGCCGAGCTCGGGGTGCTTCCAGCGGATCAGCGCCTCGACGCCGATCAGCGCGTCGGTGAGCGCGTCGATCTTGGGCTGGTAGTGGAGCTCCAGCTCGCCGGCCCACAGGGCCGATTCGACGCGGATCTGGGCGTCCCGGTGGGCGCGCAGCGGTGGGCGCGCAGCTGGCGGTCGCGCTCGGGGTTGAAGAGGTGGTAGCCGTTGCGGCCGCCCTGCTTGGCCAGGTACATGGCCTGGTCGGCGTGGCGCAGCAGGGTGTCGGGGTCGGAGCCGTCGAGCGGGCACAGGGTGACGCCGATGCTGGCGGTGACGCGCAGCTCGTGGCCGTCGATGACGATCGGCTCGGCGATGGTGGCGAGCAGGCGCTTGAAGACCTGCTCGCATTCGTCGGCGTGTTCGAGGCCGTTGTAGATCAGCACGAACTCGTCGCCGCCCAGGCGCGCCACGGTGTCGCCGGTGCGCGTCGAGGCCTGCAGGCGGCGGGCGATCTCGACCAGCAGGCGGTCGCCGGTGTCGTGGCCGAGGCGGTCGTTCACCGGCTTGAAGCCGTCGAGGTCGAGGTAGGCGACCGCTGCCAGGGTGCCGTTGCGCTTGGCCTGGGCGAGGGCCATCTGCATGCGGTCGGCGAGCAGCGAGCGGTTGGGCAGCTGGGTGAGGCTGTCGTGGTAGGCCAGGTGTTCGAGCTGGCGCTGGTTTTCCTTGAGCTCGGTGATGTCCGAGAAGAGGCCCACGTAATGGGTCGTCTGGCCGGCCTCGTTGCGCACCGCCGAGATGTTGCCGAGCTGGGCGAAGAGCTCGCCGTTCTTCTTGCGGTTCCAGGTCTCGCCCTGCCACACGCCATGGGTGAGCAGGGTGTTCCACATTTCGGCGTAGAAGGCCTCGTCGTGGTGGTCGGAGCGCAGGAGGCGGGTGTTCTGGCCGATGACTTCGTCGCGGCTGTAGCCGGTGAGGGTGCAGAAGCTGTCGTTCACCTCGAGGATGCGCGATTCCGGGTCGGTGATGATGATGCTCTCGCGGGCGTGGCGGAAGACGCTGGCGGTGAGGCGCAGGTGGTCTTCGGCGGCGACCCGGGCGGTGACGTCGTTGAGGGTGCCGGAGGTGCCGACGAGGCGGTTGTGGCCGTCGACGATGGCGTGCACCGCCAGGTCGATCCAGCGCATGCGGCCGTCGCGGCGGATCAGGCGCAGGGTGGCGGTGCAGCTGTCCTCGCGGCGCTCCACCAGCGGGCGCAGGGCTTCGCGGCGGGCTTCGCGGTCGTCGGGGTGGAGGTGGTCGAGGAAGCTGCGGCCGAGGGTTTCGGCCACCGGATAGCCGCTGATGTCTTCCCAGGCCGGGTTGAGGAGCTGCCAGTGGCCGCGGGCGTCGGTCTGGAAGATGACTTCCTGCACGCTCTCGAAGACCTGCTGGTAGCGGGCCTGGCTCTCGTGCAGGGCCTCGGAGGTGATGCGCAGCGCGGTGATGTCGGTCATGCTGCCGACCATCCGCAGCGGCTGCCCGTCGGGGGCGGATTCCACCACCCCGCCCCGGTCGCGCACCCAGATGTAGTCGCCGGCGGCGTGGCGCAGGCGGTACTCGATGGTGTGGCTGCCGCCCTGCAGGCAGGCGTCGATGGCGGCGTTGACGCCGCCCCGGTCGTCGGGGTGGACCAGCGCCAGAAAGCCGTCGCGGGTGTGCGCCAGGGTGTCCTCGGGGCGGCCCAGCATCTGGCACCACATGCGGTTGTGGCGGACGATGCCGCTGGCGATGTCCCAGTCCCAGATGCCTTCGCCGATGGTGGCCAGCACGTCGGTGAGCTGGCGCTCATTGCGCCGGGCGCCGGCCTCGGCGAGGACGCGTTCGTTCACGTCGCAGGCGAAGCCCAGGGTGCCGATGATCTGCCCGTCGTGGCCGCGGGCCGGCGCCTTGAAGGTCTCGAACCACAGCGGGCGGCCCTGGTGGGGAAGCTGCTCGACGCGGGTGCGCGGGCGTCCGCTGGCCATCACCGCGAGGTCGTCGGCGCGCTGCGCGTCGGCCACCTCGGCCGGCCACAGGTCGAGGTCGCTGCGGCCGATCACCGCCATCGGGGTGGGCTGGCCACAGGCTTCGGCGAAGCTGCGGTTGACGATCAGGAAGCGTCCGTCCCGGTCCTTCAGCCACAGCAGCAGCGGCAGGCCGTCGATCAGGGTGTCGGCGCCGATGGCTTCGTCGGGCAGGCTCGCGGCCGTGTCGAGGGGCAGCCGGGAGATCGGCGTCTCGCCGGGCAGCCCGTCGTGCCAGGCCTGCAGCAGGGTGCGGGTGCTCAGGAAGGTGTGGGCCGGCTCCCCGTCGCCCACCGGCACGCAGGACAGACCCTGGGTGAGCAGGCAGGACAAGGCCTCGAAGAGGGTGCTTTGCGGGCTCAGGCGCTGGGGGGCGTGGATGGGGGGCTCGTGGCGTGGGCGTTCCGACATGGTCCGGATCTTGGAATCTTGCGGTTCATCGCATCTTGCCCTGCCGGTGGAGGCGCTCAAAGGAAGGAAGTCCCGCCGGGAGGGCGACGGATGTCACACTTTGGGCACAAACTGCGCTGCGGCGTGCAAACCGTAACGGTCTC
Source organism: Zoogloea sp. (assembly GCA_023150125.1). GTDB lineage: Bacteria > Pseudomonadota > Gammaproteobacteria > Burkholderiales > Rhodocyclaceae > Zoogloea. The sequence continues at coordinate 1,098 of JAKLLM010000020.1, read as the reverse complement.
GCATGCCGCAGCCGGATTCCGTCAGCCCGGGCGGCCGTCGGCGCGGGGTTTGAGGTAGATCGGCAGCAGGCGCGTGACCCACGGGCCGAACACCGCCAGCCAGCCGATCCCGGCCAGCACCAGCAGCACGTCGTGGGCCACCGGCAGCACGTCGGCCAGCACCCGCACCAGCGCGACGCCGTGCAGGGCGAGGGCCAGCCGCCAGGTGAGGCTGTCGGCCACCAGCGGGCGGCCCGAGTGGCCCAGGGTGACCCGCGACACCATCGCCAGCGTCATCGTCGCGAAGTAGCCCACCGAGAGCGCATGCAGCGGTGCCAGCCCCAGGGTGGTGATGCCGGCCGCCTGCAGCACGCCCTGCAGGCCGAACAGCAGCCAGGCGATGCCCAGCCACACAAAACCCAGGTGCAGCATGGCCAGGATGGGCACCGCCAGGCTGCGCCGGAGCTGCCACTTCCAGCTCAGCCAGAGGGCGCAGGCGGCGCCGGCGAGATCCACCGGCCAGGCCAGCCGGGCCAGGTCGGCCATCGCCAGCGCCCCGTGGATCACGCTCACCGCGAGCAGCAGGCGCAGCGCCCAGTCGGGCCGGAAGGCCTCGTACTTGGGCAGGGCCGAAGCCGAGAAGAAGGGGATCATCCGGTGCCCCACCACCATGAACAGCGGGGTGAGTAGCCACCACATGCCGATCGACACACCGACGCGGGCCGCCAGCGGGTCGCCGCCGAGGGCGAAGGCGATCCACGCCGCCAGCCCGAGGGCCCCCGCGCCGAGGGCACACCAGGCCGCCACCGGGTGCAGCCCGGCCTTGCCCGGCTTGAATGCCACCGGAAACAGGAAGCGCGCCGCCATCGCCCAGCCGGCCAGCACCAGCGCCAGGCCGGCGGCGATCAGGCCGGGCAGCGCCACCAACAGCCCGGCATCGAACAGCAGCCAGCCGGCCACCAGGCACAGCCACGGCCGCCGGGCGGCAGCCCCCGGGGTGTCGGCGACGCCCTGCCAGCGTGGCATGGCCGTCATCAGGAAGCCGAACACGAAGAAGGGGAAGACGCCGTAGAGCGCCCACAGCCCATGCACCCAGCCCGGCGGCCAGGGCCAGGCCGG
>JAKLLM010000019.1 GCA_023150125.1 Zoogloea sp. | reverse complement strand
ATCGCCGCCAGCTGCATCTCGGTCTGCCCGACTCCGGCCGGGAACACCGTGCAGCCGAGCGCCTGGGCGGCCGTCTCCATCATCGAGCCGGCCGGCGTGAAGTGATACGAGAAGGTGTTGTGCACCAGATCGCCAGCCCGGAAGCCCGCCGCATGGAAGGCCCGCGCCAGCCGCCAGTAATCCTTGCGTGCGCCCTCGGGTTCGTAGATCGGGCCCGGCGAGGCGAACACCCGCGCGCACCCCGGCCCCCAGCCGGTGGCCGCAAAACCACCGAAGGGCCGCGCGAGCTTCTGCCGCTCGAGGAGCTCGGACTTGCGGATCACCGGCAGCCGGGCCAGCGCCTCGCGGGTGGTGACGGCCGCCGGATCGATATCCTGCAACAGCGCCGCAAAGGCCGGCGCCCGGGCCTTGGCGTGGGCGATCTGCGCCGGCAGCCGGGCCAGCAAGTCGTGCTCGCGGGCGGCGGGGTCGCGGGTTTCACGGGCGTCGTAGTATTTCATGGTGTCTCCGCAGTACGTGGGGGCGCTTCGCGCGTGCTTGCTTCTTGCCGGAGAGCGGCGGGGTGTGCTGGCTCAAGCGTGCGCAGGCTGAGCATTGGCTGGGTTGCGGCTGGCTGGCTGACGGAGCCCACGGGATGGCCACGTCCGGCCGGCGGCTGCTACGACAACCACCTCTTGCGCCGGCGGTAGTGCTTCACCTCGCGGAAGCTCTTGCGGCCTTCCGACGACAGCCCCAGGTAGAACTCCTTCACGTCCTCATTGGTGCGCAGGTCGGCGGCGTCGCCTTCCATCACCACGCGGCCGTTCTCGAGGATGTAGCCGAAGTCGGCGTAGCGCAGCGCCACCATGGTGTTCTGCTCGGCCAGCAGGAAACTCACGTTCTCCTTGCTGTTGAGGTCCTTCACGATCTCGAAGATCTCCTCGACGATCTGCGGGGCGAGGCCCATCGACGGTTCGTCGAGCAGGATCATCTCGGGCTTGGCCATCAGCGCACGGCCGATGGCGCACATCTGCTGCTCGCCGCCGGACGTGTAGCCCGCCTGGGAGCTGCGCCGCGTCTTGAGGCGCGGGAAGTAGGCATACACCTTCTCGAGGCTTTCCTTGAGCTCGGCGCGGCTCTGGCTGCGGGTGTAGGCGCCGGTGAGGAGGTTTTCCTCGATCGACAGGTGGCCGAAGCAGTGGCGCCCCTCCATCACCTGGATCACCCCGCGCCGCACCAGGTCGGCCGGCGTCAGCTGGTCGATGCGGTCGCCCTTGAACTCCACCGAGCCCTTGGTCACGTCGCCCCGCTCGGCCCGCAGCAGGTTGGAGATGGACTTGAGGGTGGTGCTCTTGCCGGCGCCGTTGGCACCGAGCAGCGCGACGATCTTGCCCTGGGGCACCTGCAGCGAGACGCCCTTGAGCACGAGGATCACGTGGTCGTAGATGACCTCGATGTTGTTGATGCTGAGGTAAGACATGGCGTCGGCCATCCTCCAGTGCGGGGCGGCGCGGGCCACCCTCGATCATTCTTGTTCGCTGCAGATCGGGAACTCCGTGGTCGGGTTAGCCCAAAGGGCGTAACCCGACGCATAGCACTTTGCAGCGCATCAGGGGTGCGAAGAAACCGTAGCGCGCACCGGAGTTGCGAGATCGGAGCGCGCAGTCGGTTTATTCGCGCCCCGATCAGCTCTCTTTGCTGCAGTCGCGGGGCTTGATGCCCTTTTCCTTGGCGTAGGCGGCCGCGGATTCCTCGATCATCCCGCGCACCAGCGGGCGGTCGGAGTCGACCCAGTCGGTGATGACCTTCCACTGGGCGCCGTCCCACTGCTGGAACTTCACCTTGCCCGGGCCTTCGTGGTCGGCGCAGGTGATCTTCAGCGGCGGCATGAAGCCGGTGGCGCCGAGCGCCTTCAGGCGCGCATCGTCGAGGTTGAGGTTCTCGAAGCCCCAACGCACCTGCTCGCCGGTGAGGGCCTTGCCCTTGCCGTATTTCTCCTGGGCCTTGCGGATCGCCTCGACGGTGATGATGCCGTGCACCACGCCGCGGTTGTAATACACCGAGCCGACGCGGGCCTTGTCTTCCATGTTGCCCTTGTTCTTGCCGTACACGTGCTTCTTGATGTCGGCGACGACCGGGTAGTTGGCGCCGGCCACGTTGAAGCCGGCGGCAATGAAGCCCTTGGCGGCGGGGCCGGCCGGGATGGTGTCTTCCTCGGCGCCGGACCACCACACGCCGATCAGCTTCTCACGCGGGAAGCCGGTCTTGGCGGCGGCCTTGATGGCGGTCGGGTTCATCACGCCCCAGCCCCACAACACCACGTAGTCGGGCTTGGCCTGGCGGATCTGCAGCCATTGCGACTGCTGCTCGTTGCCCGGGTGGGCCACGGCGATCTTGATCACCTCGAAGCCGTGCTTGGCCGCCAGCTTGTCCATGATGGCGTGGGATTCCTTGCCGTAGGCCGAGTCGTGGTAGAGCAGGCCGATCTTCTTGCCCTTCAGCTTGTCCATCCCGCCTTCCTTCTGGCCCATGAAGTTCACGATGGCCGAGGCCTGGGACCAGTAGGTGGTGATCATCGGGAAGACCCACGGGAAGACCCGGCCATCGGCGGCATCGGTGCGGCCGTAGCCGATGGTGACCATCGGGATCTTGTCCTGGGCGACCTTGTCGAGCACCGAGTAGGTGATGCCGGTGGACACCGGCTGGAACACGCTGTTGCCGGTGCTGCCCTTCTTCTTGAGACGCTCGTAGCATTCGACGCCGCGGGCGTTGTTGTATTCGGTCTCGCACTCTTCCCAGGTCAGCTTGACGCCATTGACGCCGCCGTCGCGCTCGTTGATGAGCTGCATGTAGTCGATCCAGCCGCCGAAGAGCCCGGAGCCGCCGGAGGCGTAGGGGCCGACCCGGTAGCTCGGCAGGCCGATGAACTGTTCGTCGGCGCTCGCCACGGCGCTGCCCAGCAGCCCGGCGACAGCGGCGCCGAGCAGGATGGTGTGCTTGAGTTTCATGTGTTTGTCTCCTCTTTTAAGGTGTGGGTGCTGCACGACGACTTTAGTGCGGGAAGGGCCACAGGCGCAGTTTTTCCTTGGCGATCTGCCACAGCCGCGCAAGGCCGTGGGGTTCGACGATCAGGAAGAAGATGATCAGGCCGCCAAAGATGATGAGCTGGAAGTTGGACACGAAGCCGGCCCCCAGCGCATCACCGAACAGCGCCGGCACGACGTTGTCCAGGAAGATCGGCAGGAGCACGATGAAGGCCGCGCCGAGGAAGGAGCCCATGATCGACCCGACCCCGCCGATGATGATCATGAACAGGATCTTGAACGACAGGTCGAGGTTGAAGCCCTCGGGCTCGACGGTGCCGATGTAGGTGTAGGCATACAGCGCGCCGGCCACGCCGCAGTAGAAGCTGCTCACCGCGAAGGCCAGCAGCTTGGTGCGCATCAGCCGGAAGCCGATCACCTGGGCCGCCACGTCCATGTCGCGCACCGCCATCCAGGCCCGGCCGGTGGAGGAGCGCACCATGTTCTTGGCCAGCAGGGCCATGAAGGCGACGATCAGGAAGGTGAGCACGTACTTGGCCTCGGGCGACTCGAAGGTGTAGCCGAGGATGGTCACCGCCTGGGCCGTCACCACGCCCGACGACGAGTTGTTGGAGAACCACGGGAACTTCACCAGCGCCCACACGATGAAGAACTGCGCCGCCAGCGTCGCCACCGCCAGGTAGAAACCCTTGATGCGCAGGCTCGGCAGCCCGAACACGATGCCCACCGCCGCCGAGGTGAGCCCCGCCAGCACCAGCGCCACCAAGAAGGGCATCCCGTCGATGCGCAGCATGAAGTTGTAGGCCGCGAAGGCCCCCACCGCCATGAAGGCCGCCGAGCCCAGCGACAGCTGCCCGGCATAGCCGGTGAGGATGTTGAGGCCCAGCGCCGCCAGCGAGAAGATCAGCACCGGGATGAGGATCGCCTTCAGCCAGTATTCGTTGGTGAGCAGCGGCACCGCCACACCGAACACCAGCATCAGCACCCAGAACCCGATGCGGTCCTGGCGGATCGGGAAGATGCGGGCGTCTTCGGCATAACTGGCCTTGAACTGGCCGGCTTCACGGTAAAGCATCGTTATTGCTCCTTGTCTCTTCCGGTAGGGGCGAACTCATTCGCCCTCCACGCGCTGAATCAACGATTCATCGTCGATCGACATCCGTGGGCGGCGGAAGCCGCCCCTACAAGCGGTTCCTACACCCGGTCGATGTGCTTCTCGCCGAACAGCCCCTCGGGCCGCACCAGCAGGAAGGCCAGCGCCAGCATGTAGGGGAACCAGCCCTCGATGCCGCCGCCCACCATCGGGCCCACATACACTTCGGCCAGCTTCTCGGAGGCGCCGATGATCAGCCCGCCGACGATCGCCCCCGGCACCGAGGTGAAGCCGCCCAGAATCAGCACCGGCAGCGCCTTGAGAGCGGTGAAGGTGAGGGCGAACTGCACGCCGTTGCGGGCGCCCCAGATCATCCCGGCAACCAGCGCCACGAAGCCCGCCACCGCCCACACCACGCGCCAGATCGTCTGCAGCGGGATGCCGATCGACAGCGCCGCCTGGTGGTCGTCGGCCACCGCCCGCAGCGCGCGGCCGACCTTGGTGTATTGGAACAGGATGGCCAGCAGGGCCACCAGCGAGGCCGCCACCCCGGCCGCGAAGAGGTCGAACTTGGAGACGCCGATCTCGTAGTTGTCCATCAGCCAGGCGATCGGCTCATCGACGATGCCCAGATCGAGCCCGCGCACGTTGGCCCCCCACACCATCTGGGCGATGCCCTCGACGAGGTAGGTGAGGCCGATGGTGGCCATGAACAGGGTGATGTGGGGCTGGTTCACCAGCGGCCGCAGCACGATGCGTTCGGTGGCGATGCCCAGCACGATCATCGCGATGAAGGCCAGTAAAAAGGCCAGCCAGAACACCATGTTGCTGCCCGCCTCCAGCCCCAGCCAGCCGGGCAGCACCTCCTGGAAGCCGACGAAGGTGAGCGCCGCGAAGAACACCATCGCCCCCTGGGCAAAGTTGAACACCCCGGATGCCTTGTAGATCAGCACGAAACCCAGCGCCACCAGCGCATACATCACGCCGGACAGCAGGCCGCCGATCAGAACCTCGATGAAGAATTGCATGGTTCGCCCCCGCCCTTAATGGGATGTCCCGAGATAGGCCTTGATGACCTCCGGGTTGTTCTTCACTTCGTCCGGCTCGCCGTCGCCGATCTTCTTGCCGTAGTCGAGCACCACGACGCGGTCGGAGATGTCCATCACCACGCCCATGTCGTGCTCGATGAGGACGATGGTGGTGCCATAGTGGTCATTCACGTCGAGGATGAAGCGGCACATGTCCTGCTTCTCTTCCACGTTCATGCCGGCCATCGGCTCGTCGAGGAGCAGGATGTGGGGCTCGGCGGCCAGCGCCCGGGCCAGCTCGACGCGCTTCTGCAGGCCGTAGGGCAGGCGCCCCACCGGCGTCTTGCGGATGTCCTGGATCTCGAGGAACTCGATGACCTCTTCCACCTTGATGCGGTGCGCGATTTCTTCCTTCTGCGCGGCGCCCCAGTACAGGGCGTGCTGCAGGAAGTTGCACTTCATCTTGAGGTTGCGCCCGGTCATGATGTTGTCGAGCACCGTCATGCCCTTGAACAGCGCGATGTTCTGAAAGGTGCGGGCGATGCCCTGCTCGGCCGCCTCGTGGGGCTCCATCTTCTTGCGAAGCTGGCCCTTGAAGAAGATCTGCCCCTCCTGGGGGTGATAGACGCCGTTGATCACGTTGAGCATCGAGCTCTTGCCGGCGCCGTTGGGGCCGATGATGGAGCGGATCTCGTGCTCCTTCACGTTGAAGCTGATGTCGGTGAGCGCCTTCACCCCGCCGAAGCGCAGCGAGATGTTCTGCAGGTCGACGATCACGTCGCCAATCTTTCTGGCCATGGGTCGTTCTCCTCAGGCGGCCTTCCGCGGCTGGGGCGGGAAGGTCTTGGCGTCGTCGATGCGAAGTTCGGCAGCCACCTTGTTGCTGCGGCCGTCCTCGTAGGTCACCTGGGTCTCGATGTACTGGCTGCTCTTGCCGCCATACAGCGCATCGATGAGCACCGCGTACTTCTCGGCCACAAAATTGCGGCGCACCTTGCGGGTGCGGGTGAGCTCGCCGTCGTCGGCGTCGAGCTCCTTGTGCAGCACCAGGAAGCGCTTGATCTGCGATTCGCTCATGTTGGGGTCGCTGGCCAGGTCGGCATTGACCTGCTCGATGCACTCACGGATCAGCTCATACACCTGGGGCTGGCTGGCCAGGTCGGTGTAGCCCGCGTAGGCCATGCCCTTGCGCTCGGCCCAGTTGCCGACGGCCTCGAGATCGATGTTGACGAAGGCGGTGACGAAGTCGCGCTGGTTGCCGAAGCACACCACCTCCTTGATGTGCTGGAAGAACTTGAGCTTGTTCTCGATGTAGTTGGGCGCAAACATGCCGCCGCCGGTGAGCTTGCCCACGTCCTTGGCCCGGTCGATGATCTTGAGGTGGCCGTCCTCGTCGAAGAAGCCCGCGTCGCCGGTCATGAAGTAGCCCTCGGCGTTGATCGACTCGGCGGTGGCGTCGGGGCGCTTGTAGTAGGCCTTGAGCAGCATCGGGCCGCGCACCAGGATCTCGCCGTTGTCGGCCAGCTTGACCTCGACGTTGGGCGCCGGGGTGCCCACCGAGTCGAGCTTGATCTGCCCGTCGGGCTGCAGGCACACGTAGGCGCAGGTTTCGGTCTGGCCGTAGAGCTGCTTGAGGTTGATGCCGATCGAGCGGTAGAAGCGGAACAGGTCGGGCCCGATCGCCGCGCCGGCGGTGTAGGCCACCCGCACGCGGCTCATGCCGAGCACGTTCTTGAGCGGACCGTAGATGAAGAGGTTGCCGAGCCAGTACTGCAGGCGGTCGCTGCCCGAGACGGCCTTGCCGTCGAGCAGGTCGGCGCCGCAGCGCTTGGCCACGTCCATGAAGTGCTGGAAGAGCTTGCGCTTGAACGGGCTGGCGTCCTCCATGCGGATCATCACCTGGGTGAGCAGGTTCTCGAACACCCGCGGCGGCGCGAAGTAGTAGGTGGGGCCGATCTCGCGGAGGTCGTTCATCACCGTCTCGCCGGACTCCGGGCAGTTGATGGTGAAGCCGGCCACCAGCGCCTGGGCGTAGGAGAACAGGTGGTCGCCGACCCAGGCCATCGGCAGGTAGGAGAGGATGTCGTCGTGGTCGGTGAGCTTGTCGAAGCTGCAGCCGCCCCGTGCCGCGGCGATGAAGGCCGAATGGCTCTGGCAGACGCCCTTCGGCTTGCCGGTGGTGCCGGAGGTGTACAGCATCACCGACACGTCGTCGGGGCTGCCCTTGTCGATCTCGCGGTCGATGAAGTCGGGGTGGGCGCCAGCGTGGGCCCGGCCCAGCTCGAGCACCTCGTCGAGGCCGTGCAGGAAGGGCTGGTCGTAGTGGCGCAGGCCGCGGGCGTCGTCGTAGATCACATGCTCGAGGAGCGGCAGGCCGCCGTGGATCTCGAGCATCTTGTCGACCTGCTCCTGGTCTTCGACGCAGGCGAAGCGGATCTCCGCATCCTGCATCACGTAGGCCATCTCCTGGGCCACCGCATCCTGGTACATCATCACCGGGATGCCGCCGAGGCACTGGCAGGCGGCCACCGACCAGTACAGGCGCGGCCGGTTGTCACCCACCACCGCCAGGCGGTCGCCGCGGCGGAAACCCAGCTCGGCCAGGCCACCGGCAATCGCGCGCACCTTGTCGGCCACTTCGGCCCAGGTGTACGTCTGCCAGATGCCGTACTCCTTTTCGCGCATTGCCGGCCTGTTCGGCCGCTGCCGCGCATGCTGCATCAGCAGCCGCGGAAAGGTATCCAGGCTCGCGGTATCCGCGGCGGTCCCTCGGGCGTCGGACATACCCACTCCTCCTCCGGTTTTGTCTCGGTAGCGCCTCCGCAGCTTCTGCCGGCCCGCGCCCCGGGGGGCGCTGCGGTGTCCGCGGATGGTCGCTTGTCAGGAGGCCAGTCTCGCAAACCATGTTTGCTCAACTGTTTTGCAAATGTACGGAATTGTGAGTCGTGGGTGCCGGGTTCAAGCTGCCCCGGCTGCAGCGGGGGCGCTCAGCCGTCCTTGCGCCACATGTAGCGGTAGATGAAGCCGGGGAAGGCCGCTACGAGGAACAGGCAGATGCCGATCACGTAGAACTCCCAGCTCTGGGGATAGGGCGCGCCGTGCAGGCGGCTCTCGGCCAGGCGGCCCAGCAGCAGGCAGGCGCCGTACAGCAGGGCGAGCTCGACGAAACGCAGGAAGAGGCTCTTGGGCCCCTTCAGCGGCAGCACGAACAGGAAGCGCTCGCTGAAGAACAGCGCGTTGGCGAAGACCAGCAAGACAACCAGGACGACGACGAAAGCAAGACTCACGGTGACCTACCCCGAAACCCCGCGCCGGGCGACGCGGGAAATGTACATGTACGCAAACGCCACCGGCGGGGCCGCGAGGCCTGGGCAAACGCACAGCTTGCCGCCGATGGGCAGGCCCGTCACGATACGCGACTCGCGCAGGCTCGCCAACTCATCACCCGCTGCGCCGCCCCCGGCCAGCCTCCCGCCATGTCCTTCGACCGCTCCCTTCCCCCGACCACCACCGAGCGCGGCATCCGCGTCGCGCTGATCTTCGCCCTCGCCGCCGAACGGCTGACCCTTTATTACGAACACGGCAAGTGGCTCACCGAGGCCCAGGCCACGAGCCTGGCCGCCGACTGGCTCGGCCGCTCGAAACGCCAGCTGGCGGTGGAGGAACGGCGCCGGCTGGCGGCCCTCAGCGACCGGCTGGCGCGCCAGATCGAAGGCTCGGTGTCGCGGGAGGCCGGGCTCTTCATCAGCCACGAGATGAACGAGGCCCTCGATCCCAACCACCAGTCGGAACTCGCCCTGTCGCTGATGGCCGAGTGCGAGCGCCTGCTCGACGAAGCAGGCGAGGCCTGACGGCTCTCAAGGAAACGCGGGGCCGCCCCAAGTTTCCTTGAACCCCCTCGGGGGGCGGGCTGGGCAAAGCCCGGCCCTAGCGGCGCTCAGCTCTTCCGCCCCACCAGCACGACCCCCGCCACCACCAGCGCACCGCCGACGATCTGGTACACGCCGATCGGCTCGGCGAGGATCAGCCAGCCAAGGAAGAGCGTGACCACCGGACCGAGGGTACCGATCAGTGACACCGGGCCGGCGCCCAGGCGGCGGATCGCCTCGGAGACCATCCACACCGGCAGCACCGTCGAGAACAGCGCCATCGCCGCCGCCAGCCCCATCACCGGGGCCGGCTGGACGAGCAGCGCGAGGGGCCGCGTCGCCGCAAAGTGGGCCAGGCACAGCACGCAGGCGATGGTGCTGGCCCAGGCTGTCACCCGCGCCGCCCCCAGCCGCCCGACGGCCTGACCGTTGCCCATCAGATACACCGCATAGGAAACGGCGCTGCCGAAGACCAGCGCCCCGCCAATCCACACGTCGCGGGCGGTGCCGGCGAGGTCGAGATCGTGGGCGACGGCGAGGGCGATGCCGGCATAGCACAGGGCGATCGCCCCGGCCGCCCGGCGGGTCACCGGCTTGCCCAGGAAGAAGGCCGAGAAGAGCACCACCAGGGTCGGGTAGGCGAACAGGATCAGCCGCTCGAGCGCCGCCGAGATGTACTGCAGGCCGAGGAAATCCAGGTAGCTCGCCAGGTAGTAGCCGGAAAAGCCCAGCCCGAGCATCAGCCCCCAGTCACGCCCGTTGAGCGGCACCGGCTGACGTCGCCGCTGGTCGGCCCAGCCGAGGGCCAGGAAGAAGGGCAGCGAGAGACCCATGCGCAGCGCGAGCAGCGTCACCGCGTCGACGCCGTAGGGGTAGGCCAGCTTGATCAGGATGGCCTTGAACGAGAAGCCCACCGCGCCGAGGACGGCGAAGAGGAGCCCGATGCGGTTGCCGGGGTGGCTCATGAAGGGACGTGGGGGTCGAAAGGAGGGGTCGCCGCGACGGAAGCCGCCGCGCGGCCGGGAGTTTAGCCTGTCCGGCCGGTGCCGGCCTCGGCTGGATCGGCTGCGAGGGGCGCCTTGCGGGGCAGCTCGATGGTGAAGCAGCAGCCCTCGCCCGGCCGGCTGGCGACGCTGATGCCGCCCCCCAGCACCTGCACCACCAGATTGTGGGCGATGTGCAGGCCGAGCCCGGTGCCGCCGCGGCCCATGCGGGTCGTGACGAAGGGGTCGAAGATCCGCGGCAGCAGGTCTTCGGCGATGCCGCAGCCGTTGTCGGCCACCCGGATGCCGACCCGCCCGGAGGCCAGGGCTTCGGCCTCGATGCGGATGCGTCGCTCGCTGCGCCCCTCGAAGGCGTGGGTCACCGCGTTGGAGACGAGGTTGGTGAGCACCTGCCCGAGGGGGCCGGGGTAGCTGTCGAACCAGATGTCCTGGGGCACGCTCACCTCGATGCTCACCTCGCTGCGGCGCAGGAGCGGGCGCAGGGTGAGGACGATCTCGCCGGTGACCTCGTGCAGCGCAAAGCCGCGCCGCTGGGAGCTGGCCTGGTCGGCCGCCACCTGCTTGAAGCAACTCACCAGCTCGGCGGCCCGGGCCAGGTTGCGGGCAGCGATGTCGGTGCCGGTGCTCATGGTCTCGAGCAGCTGGTTGAGCATCGAGCGTCGCAGGCCCTGCTCGCTCTGGCTGCGGAAGCTGGCAATGGCACCGCGCAGCGAGGAGACCGCCATCACCCCGTTGCCCAGGGGCGTGTTGAGCTCGTGGGCGATGCCGGCCACCATCGAGCCGAGGGACGCGAGCTTCTCGGCGCGCACCAGCTCGTCGAGGGTCAGCTGGAGGCGCTGGACGGTGGACGAGAGCTCGGCGTTGGCCTGGTTGAGCTGGTCGGTGCGGCGCTGCACGCGCTGCTCGAGCTCGGCGTTGAGCTCGCGGAGTTCGCCCTCGATGCGGCGCAGCTCGGTGATGTCGCTGATCACCCAGACGGTACGCAGCTGGCCGGCGATGGGCAGCGTGCGGGTGCTCAGGGCCGCCAGGAAGATGCGGCCGTCCCCCCGGCACAGCCAGGCCTCGGTCTGCGCCAGGCCGTCGCGTTCGAGGCTTGCGTAGAACCGGGCCCGGGCCTCCGGGTCCTGCCACAGCCCGAGGTCGCGGCCGGTCTTGCCGATGAGCTGCTGAACCGGGTGGCCCAGCAGCTGGCCGACCGCCTGGTTGGCCTTGACGAAGGCGTAATCGGCCTGCGGGTCAACCACCCCGATCCCCACCGGCGAGGCGTCGAAGATGGCCTGCAGCTCCTCCTCCCGGGCGCGCAGCACCGAGTCCATGCGCGCCAGGTCGAAGGACAGCTCGTTGAGTTCGATGCTGCGCAGCTGCGGCCATTCGCCCGGCGCCTGGCCTTCCGCCACCCGACGCGCGCGCTGGGTGATGGCGTTGATCGGGCGCGCCACCCCGGTCGCCCACACGGGCGCCAGCAGCAGGCCGAACAGCAGCGAACCGACCAGCGCCGCGATGCCCAGATCGAGGGTGGAGGCGATGCGCGGGTTCTCGATGCCGCTCGGCGTGCGCACCAGGAAGAACCAGTCGAGCCGCTTCGAGTGCGCGATGGCCGCGTCGAACGCATGGCCCTCCAGCCGCAGGGTGCCCACCGGCAGATCGGCGTCGAGGGCGCGCCGGAAGATCTCCTCGCCGACCAGGTTGAGGGTGCCGACCCGCGCCGGGCTGTCGCTGTCGGCCAGCACCTCGCCACGCCGGTCGAGGATCGACACCATCAGGGTGCTCCGCCCGGTGGCGGTCCAGAGGGTCTTGAGGATGTAGTCGAGGGGCACCTCGCCGACCAGCACGCTCTTGCCGGCGACGACGCCGATGCCCACCGTGACGGCCCCCGAGACGGGCGAGATGTACTTGTCGCTCCAGGCCGCGTCCTGGCGGCTGCGGACACGCAGGAAGAGCGGGTCACGGGACAGGTCGTTGCCGATGACCTCCTCCCGCCGCCCCTGCCCCGCGGTCGGCGTCACCGCCGCGCGCACGATGGCCCCGCCCGCACCGATCTGATACACCGCGGAGAAGGCCCCGCCTTGGGAGACGGCCCGTTCGAGGGCCACCTGCACGTCCGCCTCGGGGTGGCTCGCCAGCAGCACGCCGAGGAGCTCGAGCTGGGTCTGCAGGGCGCCGAGGATCAGCTCGCTGCGGCCCGCCAGGTCGCCCGCCTCGACCTGCAGGCTGGCGCGGGTTTCAGCGGAGATCTGCGGGACACGGACGAGGAACAGCAGCGCGCCGATGACGACGAAGCTGACCACCGAGCTGATGCACAGCAACCAGATCAGCCAGGTGCGCAGATGCCACTGCCGGGAGCCGAGCATCACTCCCGGACGAAACGTCCGTCCTTTACCGTCATGAAGTAGGCGACCCGCTGCGCATCGCCGTTGGCATCGAAGCTGATCTTCTGCTGGAGGCCCTCGTAGGGGCCGAACCGGAGCAGCGCCTGCTTCATCTTCATGCGCTCGTCACGCCGGGCCAGGGCGGTCAGCACCGCGACGCCGGCGTCGTAGGTGAGCACGCTGGAGTACACCGGCGCCTTGCCGAAGCGCTTGCGATAGGCGTCGTGGAAGGCCCGGTAACGGGGCGAGTCGTCTTCGTGGTTGTAGTTCTGGAGCAGCATCATGCCCTCGACCGCCTTGCCACCCAGCTCGATCAGCTGCGAGGTGCCCCCCCACTCGGCGACGATCATCGGCGTCCCCGGCCTGAACTTGTGCACCTGCTGGGCGAGGCGGGCAGAATCCACCGCGTTGCCGATGAAGAGCAGGCCGTCCGGCCGCTCGGCCAGCAACTGGTGCACGACCGGCTCGTAGCTGGGGGCGCTGGAATCGAAGAAGGGGGCGCTCAGCACCTGGCCGCCGATGGCCTCGTAGGACCTCCGGAACTCCGCGAGCCAGCTCTCGGAGAAGGCGCGGTTGTTCTGGTTGACCGCCACCGCGATGCGCCGGATGCCCCGCGCGTGGTAATGCTCGGCGTAGTTGCGGCCGTTGTCGCGGGTCGTCGCGTTGATGCGGAACAGGTGATCGTCCTTGCCGTGGAACTTGACCGCCGAGGCCGTGGGCGAGAGCAGCAGCACACCGGCAGCCTCGGTGACGGGCTGGATCACGTCGATGCTCCCGCTGTTCATCGGCCCGACGATCACCTCGACCCCGGCCGCCACGAGCTCCTCGGTGGAGCGGCGGGCGGTCTCGGCATCGGCGCCGACGTCACGGACGATCACCTCGACCGGGCGCCCGCCGAGCTGACCGCTCTCGCGGAAGGCGTCGACGACCAGCAGCATCGCATTGCGCCCGCCTTCGCCCAGGTCGGCCGAGCGGCCGGTGAGTTCGGCGATGAAACCGATCCGCACCGGCTCCGCGGGCCCGCAGGCCGCGAGCAGCAGCGCCGCAATCACGACGAGCAGGCCGCCCCGCATCACGCCGCCCCTTGCCGGGCCTGCAGCCAGGCCACGAAGGCCTCCTCCGGCATGGGCCGGGCGTAATGGAAACCCTGGGCCTCGGCGCAGCCCAGGGCGGCCACTTCGGCCGCGACGGCCTCGCTCTCGACGCCTTCGGCCAGCACCGTGAGCCCCAGCTCCCGGCCCAGCACGATGATCGTCCGGGCGATCCGCCCGCCGGCTTCGCCGTTGGCAAGGGAGCGCATGAAGCTGCGGTCGATCTTGAGGCGATCGGCCGGCAGGCGTTCGAGATAGGACAGGGAGGAATAGCCGGTGCCGAAATCGTCGATGGCCACGGTGACGCCCATCTCGCGCAGGCGCCGCAGGTGATCGACCGCCGACTCGAGGCCGCCGACCGCGATCGACTCGGTGACCTCGAGCTCCAGCCCCTCGGCCTCGGTCCCCGTCTCGGCCAGGGCCTCCTGGACCTGGGCCAGGAAATCCGGCTGGCGCAGCTGGACCGGCGACACATTGACCGCCATCCGCAGCCGCGGAAAGCCCTGGGCCCGGAAACGCTGCAGCGCCAGCAGCGCGATCTGCAGCAGCCAGTTGCCCATCCCGACGATCAGGCCGGACTGTTCGGCGATCGGGATGAAGTGGCCCGGGGAGATCTCGGTGCTGTCGTCGCGCACCCAGCGCAGCAGCGCCTCGACGCCGACCACTCGCCCGGTACGCAGATCGACCTGGGGCTGATAGACGAGGAACAGCCGCGCCTGGTCGAAGGCCAGCCGCAGGTCGCGCAGCAGCTGCGCCCGCTCGCGGGCCTCGGCGCCCAGCTCGCGGGAATACACCACCGTCTGCCCCAGCCCCTGGGCCTTGGCCCGCTTGAGGGCGAGATAGCTGTCCTTGAGATATTCGATGCCGGAGCGGTGATCGCCCGCCAGCCGCACGATGCCGGCGCAGACCGACACCGGATGGCGCACCGCCTCGATCACGAAGGGCTCGCCGAAGCAGGCCTGGATGTTCGGGCCGTTGACGACGCCGTCGTCACCGAGCACCGCGAAGGCGTCCCCGGCCAGCCGGGCCACGAAGACCTCGCCCGGCAGCGCGCTGCCCAGGCGCCGGGCGGTCTGGCGCAGCAGGGCGTCGCCGTAGTCGTGGCCGAGCACGTCGTTGGCCGACGCAAACTGGTCCACATCGACGATCGCCAGCGCCCCCGGCAGGCCGTCGGCGCGCAGGCGGGCATTGAGCGCGCACACCAGCGCGGTGCGGTTGGGCAGGCCCATCTGGCGGTCGACGAAGGCATCGCGACGCAGCTCGGCCACCAGGTCGACGTTCTTGGCGCACAGGGCGATGTTGGTGCAGAAGACTTCGAGCAGCTCGCGGTCCACTTCGCGGATCGGCTTGGCCGAATCGATGAAGGCGGCAAAACCCTCGTCCTCGCTCTTGCGGAAATACAGGGCCATGCTGCGCGGGTGCACCAGGTTGTGGCGGTCGCGCAGCGCCCCGGTGAGCTGGGACTCGATCCACGGGTCGTCGAGCTCCGACAGGCGGCGCTGGATCAGGTGGCTGAAATGCCCCGCCGCGGCGATGACCCGGTACTCCAGCGGGCCGTCCCCGGGTCTGTCCTCGGCCGCTGCGCACACCAGCCCCTCGGGCTCGACACCCAGCAGCCCGGCGATCTGGGTGATCACGCCCTCGGCGAAAGCCTGCAGGCCCTGGTCGGCGATGAACTGGTTGCTCGCCGCGACAATTTTCTCGAGACCGCGCCGGTTGGCGTCGAGGCGCAGCAGCTGGTCGTAGGAGCGGATCGCCGAGGTCAGCGTGGCGAACAGCTTCTCCTGGGTCAGCTCGCCCTTGGTCTTGTAGTCGTTGATGTCGTAGCGGGCGATCGTCTCGCACTCCGACGCGTGGCCGGGCTGGCCGGTGCGCAGGATGATGCGGGTGTTGGCGAGCTTGAGATCGTTGCGGATCACGTCGACGAGGCGCAGGCCGGCGTCTTCGCTCTCCATCACAACGTCGAGGAGGATCACCGCGATGTTGCCCTGGCTATGGAGGGTTTCCAGCGCCTCGCCACCCGACATCGCGTGCAGCAATGCGAGCGGACGGCCCAGGATGTGGATGCCGGAAAGGGCGAAGCGGGTGGTCTCGTGAACGTCGGCGTCGTCATCGACGACGAGAATGCGCCACGGTGGCGAGAAATCGGCCGAAGGCTCGGCCGTGTCATCCTCCTCGTCCAGGAAGACGAGCGGATCGTCCGACACACTCATTGATGCACCTTCATCCGCACAGTCTCCCTGGATTCACCGTCTGTTTGCCGAAGCGTACACCCGAATGCACGAAACGCCATCGCATCGGGCCGCCCGGCACAAAAATCACCTCGTCACGGGTGTCGTTATCCAGAACTATCGGACAGCAGGGCCCAAGCTTTAGGACAAGGGGGAGCAGACGGCGCCGCAGGCGGCCGCCCGCCGCCCCGGAGGAGCGGTCAGTGCTTGTGTTCCATGGCCGGCGCCGGGGTACGGGCGGTCAGGTCGCGCACCTCGGCCTTGATCTCGACGGTTTCCAGCTTCTTGTCCTTGCCCTCCACCCGCAGCGTGATCGGGACGATCTCGCCCTTGCCGAGGGGCTTCTTGAGGTCGATCAGCATCACGTGATAGCTGCCCGGCTTCAGCTCGAGCACCTTGCCCGCCTCGACCTCGAGCCGCGGCACCGCCCGCATCTTCATCACGTTGTTGTCCATCACCATCTCGTGGATCTCGACGATGTTGGCGGCGGGGCTGCCGACCCCCACCAGGCTCACGCCGCCCTTGCTGCTCAACTGCATGAAGGCTCCGGTGGCCTTCTGGGCCGGAACGGTGCCACGCACCCAAGGGTTGGCCACCTCCAGGTCGGCTGCCGCGGCAATCCCGGCCGAGAACAGCCCGACGAGGGCCAGGCCCGCAAACTTGAGGGAATAGTTCATGCTCGAATCTCCTTGTAGTTAAGCCCACCGACTTTAACCCGCGGCCCGGCCTGCGTCAGGCGGCCCCACCGAACTGCGACCATATGCCGCAGGCCCGGAAGACCCCGGCGCAATGTCCGCTTACACGACCGGGGGCACTTTACCGCCTCTGCAAGGCTCGAAGGCAGGTTCCACCACCACCGGAGGCCCGCCCGATGTTCAAGAAATTCGCCGCGCTCTACGCCCTCGTCCGCCAGGACGCCCACATCCTGTGGCACGCCTTGCGCCATCCGGCGCGCCCCGCCTGGCTGCGCCCCGCGGTGGCACTGGTGGCGCTGTACCTGCTCTC
The DNA here is from genome assembly GCA_023150125.1 of Zoogloea sp. Taxonomy (GTDB): domain Bacteria; phylum Pseudomonadota; class Gammaproteobacteria; order Burkholderiales; family Rhodocyclaceae; genus Zoogloea. The sequence goes on along the minus strand of JAKLLM010000019.1, from coordinate 2,725 downwards.
GCCTGTCGACCTGATTCCCGACGTCCTGCCGGTGATCGGGATAGTCGACGATCTGGTGCTGATTCCGCTGCTCATCAGCTGGATGGTCCGGTGCCTTCCCGACGGGCTCAAGCGGGGCCCGGCGCGGCAGACGCAGCTGGCCCCACGCAAAGGCTGAACACCCCTCGGCAGACGGCGCTCCCGTCTGCCGCGAACCACGGCATGCGTCGGTAAAATTTACACAAAGCCCACAAACATCAAATTCAACAAACACAAAGGCCTGATTTTACAAATCAAATAAATACGGCACGAAAAGTGCTAAGAATGATCATTTACTGATTTTCGACCATCAGACACCATGATCAAGAAAGCACTTCTCACCGCCGGCCTCTGCCTCACCGCGCTCTCCGCGGCGGCCGAGAGCGTCGACGGGCAGATCTACGCGCGATACGACGCCACGGGCAGCCAGACCGGCAGCACGGTGGATCACATCCGCTTTGCCGTCGGCGCCGATGGAATCGTCAAAATCGACATCCTGTCCTGGGAAAGCGATCCCATCACCGATGCGCCCACCGATGTGAACGGCGACGGCGAGATCGCCTTTCTGGACACCTACCTCTACCTGTTCCGGGATGACGGCAGCCTCGACAGCTCGGATTACATCGCCCACAACGACGACAGCGACGGAACCTATGCCGACGGTTCGATCTGGCGTACCGACTCCTACCTCGAGCTGAACCTGACGGCGGGCAACTACCTGCTGGCGATCGGCGCCTACGATCTGGGCATGGACGAGGCGATCCAGCGCGAAAACCGGGATGTCTTCTACCCGATCCGCTGCGACATCGCGGGCCCCGACTGCACCAGCACCGCGAACGCCTCCGGGCACGGCGACTATCGTGTGAGCTTCAGCAGCAACGTGAGCCTGGCGGAAGACGGAAAGCTCCCGGAGCCCGCCGGCCTCGGGCTGCTCGGCTTCGGCCTGGCAGGGTTCGCCCTCTGGCGGCGCAAGAAGGCCTGAGCCCTCTCCGGCCTCACCGACCAGCGGCGACTACGGTCGCCGTTTTTCATGGGGCAGGCCCGATGGCTCGCGGGACACGGACTCGGCGCCACGGCCGGCTGTCGATAGATACAAAAAAAGCCCGGCATCAACCGGGCTTCAATTTCAGGTAGGCGCTTCCGCATTGGCGGCGAGCGTCCTACCTTTGCTCCGCCCGGCTCGAGGCCAGGCAAACATCTGCAAATGCTTAGTCAGCCTTGCGGATGTTGGAGGCTTGCTGACCCTTCGGGCCGGTGGTCACGTCGAAGGTGACGCGCTGGCCTTCAGCGAGGGTCTTGAAACCATTGCCCTGGATGGCGGAGAAGTGAGCGAACAGGTCGTCACCGCCGTTTTCCGGGGTGATGAAGCCGAAGCCCTTGGAATCATTGAACCACTTGACGGTACCGTTTGCCATTTTGAATATCCTTTAAAACTAGAAAAAAACAGGGATAGCCCCTGGGGAGGGCGAAACTCAAGACGGCGGGGTGTTCAGGGAAGACTTCCGCAGGACAGCGGGGACCGAACCAGACAACAACAACACTACTTGAAGATCGCGAGGTGAGACTTTGCACTGTATCGCCGGGCAATGCAAACATTATTTGGCAAAAGCCTCGAAATTTCGCCATTTACCGGGCATGGCGCGGCCCGACGGGCTTTCATGCGGCAATCGGCCACATTCCCGGGCGCTCCGGGCGCGGCTAGATTCGCGCCTTTTGCGACACCTGCCGGGGCGGCCCTGCACCGCGCCCCTCGCCGCTTCGAGGATAATGCCTCCATGCCCGCCGGCCCATCCCCTTCCCAGACCAGCCCCGACGACGCCCTGCGCCGGCTGATCAGCCTGCGCTGGCTGTCCATCGTGGCGATGGGTGGCGTGCTGCTGCTCGTGCCCTGGCTGCTGGACATCCCGCTGCCCGCCGAGTCGCTGCTGCCCGTCGTCGCGGCCCTCATCGTGACCAACGCGCTGTCCGTGCTGCGCCTGCGCCACCTGTCCGAGATCCACCCGGCAGAGCTGTTCGGCCAGCTGTGCATCGAGCTCGCAGCCTGGAGCACCTTCCTCTATTTCACCGGCGGCGCCACCAACCCGCTGATCTCGCTCCTGCTACCCCTCGTCGCGATCGGCGCAGCCACCCTCGGCGCGCCCTACGCCTGGACCCTCGCGGCGCTCTCGGTGGCCGCCTACTCGGTGCTGTGGGATTTCAACGAGCAGCTCGACATCTACGACTCCGGCCTCGCCGTGCACTGGCACCTGGCGGGCATGTGGCTCACCTTCGCGGTGTCGGCGGGCGTCATCGTGTGGTACGTGGTGCGCATGACGAGCGCCCTGCGCAGCCGCGACCAGGCCCTCGCCGAGGCCCGCGAGACCCGCCTGCGCAACGAGCGCATCGTCGCGCTGGGCAACCTGGCCGCCGGTGCCGCCCATGAGCTGGGCACGCCGCTGGGCACGATGGCGATCGTCGCCGGCGAACTGGCCCGCGACCCGCAGCTCGGCGACACCGTGCGCGGCGACGCCGAGCTGCTGCTCGAGCAGCTCGCCCACTGCAAGCGCATCCTCGGCAGCCTCACCCTGCGCGCCGGCAGCCTGCGCGCCGAGGGCGGCGAGGCGATGCCGGCCGACAGCTGGCTGCAGGGCATCGCGAACCGCTGGCGCAGCCTGCGCCCCCACGTCCCGCTCACCACCCGCATCGACTGCGGCACGCCGGCGCCGCA